>JABMNQ010000071.1 GCA_013204495.1 Candidatus Pelagibacter sp. | reverse complement strand
TCATTAAAGTATATTCCATCAAAATATTTTTTAGCAAGTTGAACAATTTCTCTCTTACTGATACTTTTAATAATAGTTTCTATATTCATTATTCTTTCTAAATATAGATTATTTATATCAGCAGAATGAATAGCATTTAACCAAGCAGAATTAGATTCAAGACTAGTTTTGTAATCATTAATTAAAGTTAGCTTTTTATCTTCAAATATTTTTAAATCAAAATTACCTTTTTTAACTTCATTTAAAATAAGATTAATATTTTTTTCAATTTCATTAATATTGTCTGGATCGGCCCCATAACCCATATAATAACTTATTAATTCCATTGGTTTAAAATCACTATAATAATGACTGGCTGAGATTGAATAAACCAAGTTATCTTTTTCTCTTATTTGGTCAAAAAACATTTTATCTATAATTGAATTTAATAAAAGAGATTTATAATTTTCTTTAACCGTATTATTAAACTTTTTATAATAGGTACGTGTAACATATGCTTTTTTAGGATCTTCTTGCTCAAATTTGATCTCTTCAGAACCTAAATTTATTTTAACACCACGATCAATGTAACCATCTTTTCTATCAACTTTAGGTAGGCTTCCAATATATTTTTCAATCAAACCTTCAATTTCAGCAAATTCAAAATCTCCAACAATTACAAAATTGAAATTGCCACCATCATTAAATCGGTCAATATAAAAATCTTGAACATCTTTAAGGTTTACTTGATTATAAACCTCTTCCGTTGGGTACTTCATTCTTAGATGGTTTTGATAAAGTTTTGCTTGATATTCTATATTGTAAGCATGATCAGGGTTTTCTTTATCAATATTATATTGGCTAATTCTATCTTCTTTAAATATATCTACATGAGTTTGATTAACTCTTAAATCTGTAAAGTTTAAGTATAATAACTCAAACATTGTTTTTAAGTATTCATTAGTTGAATACCCTTTAATCCCTTCTTCTTGACCATTAATAAAAGTAAATAAATCTACAAAATTATTAGAGTATAAATTTTCCTTTTCAGTAACCGTTAATTCACCAATATCAGCAATGGATAAAATACTGTTGGTATATTTTGCAGAAGCATAGATATCATCACTTGCTTGTGAATATCCACCTGAACTGTAACCTCTAATTCTGATTTCATCTTTTTTAAAATCTGTTTTTTTTAAATAAACCTCAGGGCCATTCGCTAATGTTAATTTGATAACTCCTGTATTAGGATACCTTGTTCTTTTAATAATCTTAGATCCAACTAAATCTTCCTTAATTAACTCAATATCTTTTAATACAAATTCATACGGCTTAATGTCTTTACTCTCAACTTCTGCAAATAGTTTTTTTATGTCTTCTTCATTAGGTAGGTTTTTAATGTAAGTCGGTGCTTTAATTTGAATAATTTGATTTTTAGCTTGAATATAGTTTTTAAAATAATCATTTAAGTCTTCAATTGTAATAGAGAGCATAATTTCTTCAGCAAATTTTAATTCATCTTCAGAAGAGCTGATCATTTCACCATCTAAAAAGTGTCTTTCATATTCAGTGGCAAAGCTTTCAGAGCTACGGGTTTCTCTAGTGATTATATTTTGCTTTATGTGTCTTAAATAGTTTCTTTTAGCTAAATCTAGTTCTGAATTAAGAAAACCAAATTGTTCAATCTGTTTATTTAATATTAAAAAATCAACAATACCCTCTTCAACTTTTGCTTCATTTAAAGTTGTTGAGATAATTTTGTATTCATCTAAATCTGAAACTTGGAAACTACCTAATCCACTACTTAAAAAAGCTAATTCATTTTTTTCTAGTAACTCTTTAATTCGTCTATCGTAAATAGCTTCAATTAAATCATAGATTTTATTATCTCGATAATTTTCAAAGCTATTTATTTTTTGAAATTTAGTTTTTTCCCAAATACCAAAAGTAACGCTTGTTGTTTCTTCATCTTGGTATTTAAAAAACTGGTTTTCTTTAAAATCGGGTATTTTATAATCTGGCATTTCAAAATCTTTATTTTC
>JABMNQ010000070.1 GCA_013204495.1 Candidatus Pelagibacter sp. | reverse complement strand
GTCATAAATTTTTCTTATTTCAGCGATAACTTTTTCTCTTAAATCCATAATCAATCTAATCGTTCAGTATTAATTTCTTCTTGAGTATTGTCAATTGCAGAAATTAAAGTATGCCAAGATAAAGTAGCACACTTAACTCTCATGGGGTATTGTTTTACTCCAGATAAACACATTAATTTAGTTTTTTCATCTTCTTTTAAATTTTTTGATTTTAAATCAGGGTTTTCTTTAATCATCCCTAAAAAATCATTTACAATTTCTTTAACTTCAATTTCTTCTTTACCTTTAATCAAGTCAGTCATAATTGAAGCCGAAGCCATAGAGATTGCACATCCACTACCTTCAAATGAAATATCTTCTACTTTTTTATTTTCATCTAACTTTAAAAAAATATGAACGTTGTCACCACATAATGGATTTTTACCAATAGCCTCCTTATTAAAATTTTCTGTTTTTCTAAGGTTACGTGGGTTTTTTCCATGCTCCAAGATTATTTCTTGATAAAGTTCTTTAATATTCATTATAAATTAAAAATTTTTTTACAGTTGTTGATAGATTGGTTAAGCTGATCTAAATCTTCTTTCGTATTATACACACCGAACGATGCGCGAGCACTAGCCGGTATACCTAATTTATCGTGAAGAATTTGACAACAATGGTGTCCCGCTCTGATTGCAACTCCATCCTCATCTAATATGGTTGCTATATCATGTGGATGAATACCTTCTATTGTAAACGCTAAAACAGCTGCTCGATGTTTAGGGTTACCTATCAATTTAACTGAATTATTTTTTCTCAAAATTTCTTGACCATATTGAATTAATTCTTGTTCATGCTTAATAATATTTTCTATTCCAACTTTTTCTAAAAATTTTATAGATTGGTCAAAAGCTATTACTTGTGCAGTAGCCATTGTACCAGCTTCATATTTATTTGGTAAATCACCATATGAAATACTATCTTTTTTAACATCCTTAATCATTCCTCCACCACCTTGATAAGGTGGGAGTTCTTCTAACCATTTTTTTTTAGCATAAAGTATTCCTAAACCAGTAGGACCATACATTTTGTGACAAGAGATCGCATAAAAATCACAGTCTATATCTTGCATATCAAGTTTTAAATGTGGTGCGCCCTGGCATCCATCAATTAGAACAGCGATACCTTTGGAATGAGCTAACTCAGTTATTTCTTTAATAGGTAAAACTGCACCAGTTACATTTGATAGATGAGTAAGAGCAATTAATTTTGTTTTAGCAGTGATTTTTTTTTCAATGCTTTCTACTGTAATATCACCATCATTATTTGTTTCTGCAAACTCTATTTTTACCCCTTTTGATTTTCTTAAAAAATGCCATGGTACATAATTAGAATGATGCTCGAGTTCCGTTATAAGAATTTCATCTCCTTCATCTAAATATTTTTGACCAAAAGTATTGGCTACAAGATTAATTGCTTCTGTGGCACCTTTTGTAAATACAATTTCATTTTTATCCTTAGCATTAATATATTTCTGAACAGAAGATCTTGTATTTTCATAAAGATTAGTTGCAGCAACCGCTAAGTAATGAACACTTCTACCTGTATTTGAAAATTCATTTGTATAAAAATCATTTACTCTATCAATTACAGATTGGGGCTTTTGAGATGAATTAGCACTATCAAGATAAACAAGATCATTATTATGAACCTTATTATTAAATATTGGAAATTCTTTTTTTATATTTAATATGCTCATTCCTTAATTCCCATAATATCTTTAATCAAATCTTTAATTTCTAAATCTGTTATTTTTTCAACTGCATCCATTAAAAAACCATTAATCAATAATTCTTTAGATTGTAGGTGGCTTAAGCCTCTTGACATTAAATAAAAAATTGAATCCTCATCTAAATTACCTGAAGTCGAACCGTGAGAACATTTTACATCATCTGCATAGATTTCAAGTTCTGGTTTTCCATCAAATTCTGTATCTTTATTTAAAAGTAAAGCTTTACTTAATTGATACCCATTTGTCTTTTGTGCTTTTGCATCAACATAAATTTTACCTTGATAAACACCTTTAGATTTATCATTTAAAACTGTTTTAATTAATTGATAGCTTTTTGTATTTTCAGCTAAATGATTAATATTAGTTTTAATTTCATGATGTTGGAAGTTATTTAAATTAATCACACCATTGATAAACGCAGAACTATACTGATCATTTAAATTACAATTTACTTCATTCTTAATAAATTTAGATCCTGTAGAAAAAATAAAATTTTCAGAGATGCTATTTTTTGCTAAATTAATATTATTATAAAAATATTTAATATTAGAATTAGCTTTATGATCAATCTTATAACTTTTAAGGATTGCATCTTGCGCAATATCAAAGTTTTGATTTATATTGATGAAGTTTTGTTGTGAATTATCATCAAATATAGTAACAAGTTTTAAATTACTGTTTCTCTCTAATTTAATATCTATTCTTAAATTAAGAGCAGTTGATTGAAGCTCTTCAGTAGTAATATTGTATATAATTAAAGGTTTATTTAGTGAATAATTCTCTTTAACAGTGACACAGGTATAAGTATTAGCTAATGCGTTGTTTAGAGATACTAGTGGATTAACTTCATTAGAGTTTCCAATAAAATTTAAATCATTATTTATTATAATTTTTTTGTCATCTTCGTGCTTGATATCAATCTTAGAAATAACGCCATTAATAAAAATTATTTTATTGTGTTCGAATTTATCAATTAAATATATTTGTTCACTGTTTTTAAATTCTTTGTCATTAAAAAAACTTAAATTACCAATATTAGATGATATAATTTGATTTAAATCTGAAAACTTCCAATCTTCAATTCTTTTATTTGGAAAGCCTTTTTCAACAAAATGTTGAAGATTTTTTTTTCTAAACTTAATATTATCTTCAGAAAATTTAGAATTTTCTTCTATCTTATTAAAATCTATTTTTAATTGCTCAATCATTTAACTAAGAGTTTCGTACCCTTTGCTTTCTAGCTCCAGTGCTAATTCTGATCCACCAGATTTAACAATTTGTCCATTAATTAGAACGTGAACAAAATCTGGTTTAATGTAATTAAGCAATCTTTGATAGTGTGTAATAATTAAAAAAGAGTTGTCTTTGCTTCTTAATGCATTAACACCTTCAGATACTACCTTTAAAGCATCAATATCAAGTCCTGAGTCTGTTTCATCTAAAATTGATAATTTTGGGTTTAATATAGACATTTGAAGTATCTCATTTTTTTTCTTTTCTCCACCTGAAAAACCTACGTTTAATTGTCTGCTTAATATTTTTTCATCAAATTTTAATTCTGCAGCTTTTTGTTTAACTAATTTTAAAAATTCAATTGCATCTAATACTTTTTCACCTTTGGCTTTTTTAATTGCATTCAAAGATGTTTTTAAAAAAATATTTGTATTAACTCATGGTATCTCAAGAGGATATTTAAATG
>JABMNQ010000008.1 GCA_013204495.1 Candidatus Pelagibacter sp. | reverse complement strand
ATGGAGGGTTATGCAGCAATGAAAGAAGGAATGCTAGCGCCAAATATCTCGTTTGATGGCACCCAGTATGAAGTTAAAAGTTTGTACGAAAAAGAAGCACCGCAAATTTTGGTGGTGTTTTGGGCTAGTTGGTGTTCGCATTGTATGGAAGAAATCCCCAAATTAAACATTTGGGCAAAAGAGCACCCAGAGACCAGCATAGTGGCTATAAGTTTAGATGATGACAAAACAGCTTATGAACAAGCGATCCAAAAGCTGCCTAATATGGTGCATCATACCGATCTAAAAAAGTGGAATGGCCAAGCGGTAAAAGATTATTATGTCTATGGAACACCCACCTTTATTTTATTAGATAGCGAGAAAAAAATTATTAGGAAGACTGCTTCGCTAGACAGTTTGTTGAAGTAGGAAGGGGAAAGTGGGAGTGTAAAGTAGAAAGCGATGGCTTAACTATGTCCAAGGAATAATTATAATAACCCTCGCAGCCGATACAGACCAAGAGACGTATAAAACCACTGCAGCTTCGTTTCCTTGGAAAGACAAGTTTTGTGATGGACAAGGTATAAATGGCATTAATTTTAAAAACTATGCCGTTATTGGTACTCCAACGATGTTTTTGTTAGACAATAAGGGGATTATTGTTCAGAAACCTGTTACGGTAGAGGAGTTGGTGGAGTGGGAAAGTTGGAAGTAAAAGGTTTTAAAATGAAGAATTCGTTAGCCATTCACAAAAATTTAAGGGTATTAATGACTTTTTAAATAGTGCTGCTAAAATACAAGTCTAAAGGTTAGATAATAAGAGCAACGCCTCTACTTTGAAAAGAGGACTTGGCTTTTGCCAGGTCCTTCTTTCATTTAGAGCGATACATAATCGAGGTATGACCCGCCGGAGAGAGCGAAGAATGAGTGATAGTAGGAGGGATTCTGCTTCTCGCTTCTTTGAAAAGAGGACTTGGCTTTTGCCAGGTCCTCTTTTCGATTTAGTGCGGTCCATAATCGAGGTCTACCCGCCGAAATGAAATGGAGGAGGAATTCTGCTTCTCATTACCCAAGCGGAACAGTTGAATTTAGTTTCATTATTCCGTTTTTTTATTAGGTCAAAATTTAGACTTAATGCAGTAAATGCAAGCCTTTCGATGCTACTGTATAAATGTATAACGTTACAACTTACAGGTTCGATAATTTCACGTAGAATGATATATTATTTTGAAAAATATTACTGTAAAACATTGTTTAAATATCACAATTGCCTAATGTGAAGGGGGGTAGATTAAAATCCTCTATCAGTGTTTTCTTGGGTTGAGGAGCAGAAATATAAATTTATTATTATAGAGCTATCTAATATCTTATGGTTTTCTGTTTTTCTATTTCAAACGATTGCCACTCTTTTTCAAAGTGATTTAGAATCCCAAAACGATGTTTTGACCGTTTTTGTAGTGTTTTGGAAGATTTTTTTTAAATTTTATTTAAATATAAATAAACTTGTAGCTGATTTACAGCACTTAAGGTTTAAATTTTGATTTTTATTTAACTTATGTTACCAAAAAATAAACAAAATAAAATAATTTCGTGCTTCATAATAATAATTATAAAAATTTAATAATCTATAATAATTTGACAATCTAAAAACTATGTATTTATTAAACGTGTTACCATTTCGAAATATAATCCGATTGAATTTTAATCGTTTTTTTATTGTAATTATAAGTGTATTTATTAATTTCTCACTTTTAGCACAACCGTCAGGATACAGTTATGGAAAGAAAATCACTATTGATAATACTAAAGTATCTGGAAGCGGAAGCCATACGAATTTTCCTGTATTAATTTCTTTAACCGATAATGATCTCAGAACTACAGGAAACTCTGGATACGTCCAGAGCTCAAATGGTTACGATATCATATTTACAAGCGGAAATGGCTCAACAACTTATTCTCATGAAATTGAAAAGTATAATGCTTCAACAGGTGAGTTTGTCGCGTGGGTTAATGAGTTAAAAAATCAAATTTTTACCAGATATTTACCCCGCATTATCAGAGATGATCAAGTCAATGAGTTAGTATTGGATTTAATAAAAACAATATAAATAAACAACTAAACAAAAAACCATGAAAAAAATAACCGCTACACTGCTATTTTTTCTATCTATCAACTTAACCCAGGCACAAGACATCAAAGTAACTTCAGGCACGGCGTTTCAGATTCCAAGTGGAGTTATCTTCCATGTGAATGGACTCACGCTCACGCCCACGGCAACGTTTGATTTAAACGGCTTGAGTATAACCAAAAATGCAGCAATTACACAATCACTTCCTTCTGGAAACACAAATGCGTCTTTACTCAGAGCCTACACATTTAGTGCTACAAGCCCTTCCTTCTCTGGAACAGTTAGAGTAGATTACGTGGACGGTGAACTTAATGGAATAACCGAAGCTGACTTGGAGGTAAATTACCACAACGGTACTGCTTGGAATCAAGTGAGCACGGCTAGCAGGGATGTAAGCACTAACTATGTAATCTCTGATGCGCTCACCACCCAAACCTTAAGAGAAATTACACTGGCATCTAGCTCTGCCGCATTGCCGGTTACGTGGTTAGATTTTACCGCCGCTAGTCAAGACAAAGTCGTGCTACTCAATTGGAGTACTGCGCAGGAGCTTAATACCCTCGACTTCGTGGTGCAACACAGTACGGATGGTACGGTGTTTACCAACCTAGCTAGCCAACCAGCTGCTGGCAACAGTAGTTCTATTCAAAATTACTACTACGTTCATACCTCTCCTGTATGGGGACATAACTACTATCGCTTGCATCAACGCGATTTTAACGGAGAAAGCTCGTACAGTAAAATACGTTCTATTAAGCTAAACACCGCATTGAATACAAACGATGTACGCGTTATAGGAAACCCATTGCAAACCAATGAGCTTACACTGGTAACTCCAGTAGATCAAGAGATTACCATCTATACTATGGTAGGTCAATTGTGCCTACAGCAGCAGCTTGAGACAGGTAGCCACACGCTAGACGTGAGCTCTTTACCTAAAGGAACGTATCTATTACAAACTGCAACCTCTAGCCAAAAGATAATCAAACTGTAACCTAACCAACGGTCAATCAGTTAACCAACAAATCATAACCCATAATAAATTAACGAATCACCATGAAACACTACCTAGTTATACTTACCTTATTACTTGCAGCCACTGCTACCCAAGCGCAAGTGGGCATAGGCACTGCCTCACCAGATGGGTCTGCCATCTTAGACATTACCGCAAGCGCCAAAGGATTAATCGTACCCAGAATGACAACCACTCAGCGCGGTGCAATTAATTCGCCAACTGCAGGTTTACTCATTTACAATACCACCAGCAGTGCGCTAGAAATAGCCAATAGCAGTT
>JABMNQ010000069.1 GCA_013204495.1 Candidatus Pelagibacter sp. | reverse complement strand
CTTAATATCTAATTTCTTTAATATTTTTGGGTGAATATCTCCAAAAAAAGCTACAACTTTTTCCTTACCTTTGTTTAAAAATAATCTACCCGATTTTCCTGGGTGATAATAATTAGGTGTTTCATCATCTATATAAAATTTATCTTTATCAAATCCTGCTTCAACTAAGCTTTGAATAACATCTCTTTTAACGTCAAAGACATCTACCAATCTTTCTTTTTCTATCCAACTCTGTCTGGCTAGTTTTCCTGATCTTAAACCACTAGCTACTGATTGTTGTTCACCTGGTTGGGTTCCAAAAAAAGTAGGACCCACCTCAAATATTGACATATCTTTAAAACCCCTTCCTAAATTTTTACTCAAATGAATAATTAGATTTGAGAAAATTGAAGTTCTTAATACATCTAGGTCTGAGCTAATAGGGTTAACTATTTTAATTTCTTTATTTTTCTCAATAAATAATTGATTAATTTTACTATCAGTGAAAGACCAAGTAATCGCCTCTAGATACCCTTTGGATGCTATAGATCTTTGTAAGAAATGGAATAGTTTTTGTTTTGAATTTAAAGTCTTTTTAATTCTTACTTTTTCAGGTTCAATTATTTTAATCTGGTCATAGCCTTTAATTCTTACTAGCTCTTCTACTACATCAACTTCTTGTGAAATATCGGGTCTCCAAGATGGAATTATCAGATCAAACCAATCTTTATTATCTTTAAGTTCAAATCCTAAATTTTCTAAAATTTGAATCATCTCTTTTTTTTCGATGTTAAATCCAGTAATTTTTTCAAATAAAGTGGGTTTAAATTTTAATAAAGTATTTTTTGTGTCTTCTATTTTTTGAACATCAAATTCACTAATTTCTCCACCACATATTTCTTTGATTAATATAGCCGCTTTCTCAAGGCCTTGTTCTATTGACAATGGATCAATACCTCTTTCAAATCTAAATTTTGCATCTGTTTCTATGTTTAAGATTTTGGAAGATTTTCTTATTGATCGTGGACTAAAATAAGCCGACTCAATTAATACGTTCTTTGTATCCAACTCTGTTCCAGTCCTTGTTCCACCTATTATCCCACCAAGGCCCAATACTCCAGAGGCATCTGAAATAACACACATATCATTTTCTAATTTATATTCCTTATTATCTAGTGCCTTAAATGTTTCACCTTTTTTAGAATTTCTTACAATTATTTCTTTATCAACTTTATCAACATCATATGCATGTAGGGGTCTATTTAAATCAAACATTACATAGTTTGTAATGTCTACTATCGCAGAAATAGATTTTTGACCTAAAGAAATTATTTTTTCTTTTAACCAGTCTGGGCTTTCCGTATTTTTTACACCTGTTATTAAACAAGTACCAAATGCTGTGCATGCTTGGTTTTTTTCGTTTAAAATTTTGACTTTAACAGTTTGTTTTCCTTTTTTATTTAATTTTTGTTCTTTTTGTTTTTTTAATGTGCCAGCGCCAGCAGCGGCTAAGTCTCTTGCTATTCCTCTTATACCTAGGCAATCTGCTCTATTTGGTGTGATTGAAATATCAATTATATTTAAATTATTTTTTGGAAAATAATTTTCACCAATTTTTTTGGCATATTTTTCTGTTGATAGTTCGGTAATACCATCGCTTTCATTTGATAAATTTAGTTCAGACTCTGAGCAAAGCATTCCAGATGAAGTAATACCTCTTATTTTACTCACTACTAACTTCATTTGATTTTTTGGTATGACAGCACCAGGAGGAGCATAAATTGTTAACAACCCTTCTTTTGCATTTGGTGCGCCACAAACTACTTTTACAGGGTTATCAGAACCTATATCAACATCGCATACTCTTAATCTATCTGCGTCTGGATGTTTTTCTGCCTTTAAAATTTTAGCTATTATAAAGGCATCCAACTCACCTGACTGCTTATCTACACTTTCTACCTCTAAACCAATATCTGTAAGTTTATCAATAATTTGATTTTCGTTGAGCTTGGTTTCTAAATGTTCTTTAAGCCAGTTTGTCGTGATCTTCATCTGCTTAAACCTCTATAATTTGATGGAACGTCTACAGGATCAAACCCAAAATGATTTAACCATCGATAATCACAATCAAAAAATGCTCTTAAGTCATTGATGCCATACTTAAGCATAGCCAGTCTATCTATGCCTATACCAAATGCGTATCCTTGGAATTCATCAGGATTTACCTTTACATTCTTTAAGACATTTGGATGGACCATTCCGCAACCCAAAACCTCGAGCCACTTGTCACCTTCACCAATCACTATTTTCCCATCTTTAATTTCATATCCAATATCAACTTCAGCTGATGGTTCGGTGAAAGGAAAATGACTGGGCCTAAATCTCATTTTAATTTTATTAACTTCAAAAAATTCTTTAATAAAATAATTTAAACATCCTTTTAAATGCCCCATATTAATATCTTTATCGATGTGTAGTCCCTCAACTTGATGAAACATTGGTGTGTGGGTTTGATCACTATCAGATCGATACGTTCTACCTGGTGCTATAATTTTAAAAGGCGGCTTATCATTAAGCATTGTTCTAATTTGAACTGGAGAAGTATGTGTTCTTAATAACAATTCTTTTTTATCATCTAGATAAAAAGTGTCATGCATATCTCTTGCTGGATGGTTATCGGGTGTATTTAACGCTGTAAAATTATTATATTCATTTTCAACATCAGGTCCTTCTTCAACACTAAATCCAATTTCAGAAAAAATTGAAGAAATTTCATCTATAACTTGAGACACTGGGTGAATCTTTCCCTGAACAAAAGGTCTCTCTGGTAAGGTAATGTCTATTTTTTCTTTTTCTAATTTTTGATTAATTTCTTTTGTTTCAATATCATCAATTTTTGCAGTTATTAAATTTTGAAGCTCATCTTTTACTAAGTTTAAATTTGATGCAAATTTCTTTCTCTCTTCTTCGGGCACTTTTCCCATCATTTTGAATTGAGAACTAATCAAGCCAGTTTTACCAAATAGGTCTGTTTTAATTTGATTAACTTGATTTAAATCTAAATTTTCTTTTAGCTTTAAAATAAAGTTATCTTTTATTTTTTTAATATCAGACATATTGAGAGATTATTTCTTCACCGAAGAAAAACAATAGTGAAGATTAATTTAGTGCCGATTGAGCTTTTTGAACGATCGTTTTAAAGGCTTCTGGGCTATCGTATGCTATTTCAGCTAATATTTTTCTATCTAGCTTAATTCCACATTTTGTTAAGCCATTAATAAATTTTGAATAAGTTAAACCTTCAGATCTAACACCCGCATTAATTCTTTGGATCCATAAAGATTTAAATTCTCTTTTTTTAGTTCTACGATCTCTGTAAGCATATTGCATAGCTTTTTCCATAGCTTGCTTTGCAACTCTTATTGTATTTTTTCTTCTGCCCCATTGACCTTTGACAGCTTTTAAAACTTTTTTATGTTTAGCGTGACTTGTTACGCCTCTTTTAACTCTTGCCATTTTATCCTCTTAAACTGTAAGGCATATATGATTTAACTATTTTGCTATCTTGTTTTGACATAGTAGTCGTGCCTCTTAATTTTCTAATTTGTGAATTTGTTCTTTTAATCATACAATGTCTTTTTCCAGCCTGCGCCATCATAACTTTACCTGTAGCAGAGATCTTAAATCTTTTTTTTGCTGAACTTTTTGTTTTTAATTTTGGCATAATTCTGCGGACTTATACAAATATTGGAATAGATTTACAACCTCTATTAAGCCTTATAAAGGCTGAATAACCATAATCATTTGCTTCCCATCAAACTTTGGGTGCATTTCTACTTTGCCAATATCTTGCATATCGGCTTTTATTTTATCCATTAATTCTCGGCCTAAATGAGAGTGTTGTAGCTCTCTACCTTTAAATCTTATCGTAAATTTTACCTTGTCACCTTTTCCAATAAATTTTTTGGCATTTTTAACTTTAAAATCATAGTCATGTGTTTCTGTAACGGGTCTCATTTTAATTTCTTTTAATAAAACAATTTTTTGTTTCTTTTTTGCAACATTTGCTTTTTTTTGAGCATCATACTTGAATTTACCCATATCGATAATTTTACATACAGGTGGTTTCGCATTTGGAGCTATCTCTATTAAATCTAAACCTTGCTCTTTAGCCATTGATATCGCTTCATTGGTATTTAATATTCCTATATTTTCACCATCCCTCCCAATAACCTGAACCTCTGGAGCGGTAATCCTATTATTAGACTTAGGACCTTTATCTTTAGTTCTTCTTTGAAAATAATTTTGTTTAAAATCTGCCACTTAGTTTGAGGATGCTTTGTTTAAAGCTGAGAAAGTTTTTAAGAATAAGTTTAATTCCATATTTTCTTGTTTGTTAGTATCCAATCTTCTAATCGTTACTGAGTTACTGTCAACTTCTTTTTTACCACAAATCAATAAAAGTGGTATTTTTGATAAAGAATGTTCTCTGATTTTATAATTTAGATTATGATTTTTTAAATCTACTTCAGAACTCATGCCGGCTTCTTTAATTTTTTCATTAACTTCTTTAGCATAACTATCAAATTCTTCTGAAATTGGAATCACAACTGTTTGTAAAGGAGCAATCCAAAATGGAAATTTTCCAGCATAATTTTCTATAAGAATTCCTATAAATCTTTCTAAGGATCCAAACAAAGCTCTATGAAGCATTACAGGAACTTTTTTAGTACCATCTTTATCAACAAAAGATGCGTCTAACCTTCCTGGTAAATTAAGATCTACTTGCAGTGTACCACATTGCCAATCCCTTCCAATGGCATCTCTTAAAATAAATTCAATTTTTGGACCATAAAATGCTCCTTCACCTTTGTTGATTATATATTCAAGTTTTGATGCTTTAACTGCATCCAATAAGGCTTTCTCTGCTTTATCCCAAACATTATCATCGCCAACTCTTAAATCGGGTCTGTCTGAATATTTTAATATTACATTTTCAAATCCAAGATCTTTATAAATATCTAAAATCAAATTAGTAACAATTAAACATTCTTCTGTGATTTGATCCTCTGTACAAAATATGTGAGCATCATCTTGAGTAAAGGCTCTAACTCTTAACAGGCCATGTAATGCTCCTGAGGGCTCATACCTATGTACTTTTCCAAACTCTGAAATTCTTAATGGAAGATCTCTATAACTTTTTAGACCTTGATTAAAAACTTGTACGTGGCCAGGGCAATTCATTGGTTTGATTGCAAATACTTTTTCATCTGGAGTTTGAGAGATATACATATGTTCTCCATATTTTTCCCAATGTCCAGATTTTTCCCAAAGAGCTCTATCTAAAATTTCAGGAGTATTTACTTCTTTATAGCCAGCTTTTTCCTGCCTTCCCCTCATATAGGCAACTAATTTTTGAAATAGCTTCCAGCCTTTTTCATGCCAAAAAACTGATCCTGGACTTTCCTCTCTAAAATGAAATAAATCCATTTCTTTTCCTAGTTTTCTATGATCTCTTTTTTCTGCTTCCTCTATTCTTTTTAAATATTCGTCTAAATCTTTTTGTGATGCCCAACTTGTTCCATAAATTCTTTGTAGCATTTCATTATTAGAGTCACCTCTCCAATAAGCCCCTGATACTTTTGTTAATTTAAAATATTTTCCAATTTTTCCTGTTGAAGATAAGTGCGGGCCTCTGCATAAATCATGCCAATCTCCGTGAAAATATACAGAAACGTCTTCCCCTTGAGGAATGCTTCCAATAATTTCGGCTTTATACATTTCTCCCATATCTTTAAAATGAGCTATTGCTTTGTCTCTATTCCACACTTCTCTTGTGGTTGGGACATCCCTATCAACAATTTCTTTCATTTTGTTTTCAATTTTATTTAGGTCTTCTTCTGTAAAAGGTTCTTTTCTTGAAAAATCATAATAAAATCCATTCTCGATAATCGGGCCAATAGTTACTTGCGCTCCAGGAAAAAGTTCCTGCACTGCCATTGCAGTTATGTGAGCTGTATCATGACGGATAGTTTCTAAACCTTCTTTGTCTTTAGAGGTAAAAATTTTAATAGAACAATCTTTTTCTATAACGTGACTTAAATCTTTAAGCTCATCATTAACACTAATTATAATTGCTTGCTTAGATAAAGATTTACTAATCTTCTCTGCAACCTCTAACCCTGTTACTTTATTTGGAAAATCTATTGTGTTTCCATCTGGTAATGTAATTAATGGCATTTAATTTAATAATTTTTTGTATTCTGAATATGTAGAAAAACACATTTTTTCAACATTAAATTTCTTAATTATATTTTTTCTACCCTCTATACCTATAGATTTCAATCTAGATTCATCTAATTGCAAGACTTCTACTATTTTTTTACATAAAGAATCTGGGTCACCTGACTTAAATAAAAATCCTGTTTGTTTATCTACTATTGTTTCATTAGACCCACCTATATCGCTTGCTATTATTGGCTTTTCCATTGATTGAGCTTCAACAGCCACTCTGCCAAAAGCTTCTGGCTCAACCGAAGCAGAAACAACTAAATCAGATATTTTGTATGCAAGTGGCATGTTTTTACAATGTTCAATAAATTTTACTTGGTTTGTTAGCCTGTACTGTTCAGCCAATCTTTTTATTTTTTTAGTATAAATATCTCGGCCCTGATCACTTCCTAAAATAACAGCATAAAACGATTGATATCCTAGTTGTTTATTAACAAGATTTAACGCTTCGATGAAAACTTCCTGTCCTTTCCATTGTGTTAAACGACCAGGCATTAAAATGATTTTTTTACCTCTAGCTAATTCCCATTGAGAGATAAGTTTATTCTCTTCAATTTCTAGCGTTGTAGAGGGATCAAAATAATCAACATTAATTCCTCTAAATATTACTAAAAATTTTTTTTTAACATCTAAATGCTTTCTGTAGTTGTGGCTAATGTGAGAAAAAATAAAATTTGATCCAGCTATAATTAAATCTGATCTAACCATCACAGAATTGTAAAATTTTTTAATTGAGTTATTAAAATTATAAGTACCATGAAATGTGGTAACAAATTTTCTTCTAGTTATTTTAGTAGCAATTAAACAGGACCATGCGGGTGCGCGACTTCTGGCATGAACTATGGAAATGTTATTAAACAAAATAATAAAAATCAAAGCTATTGAATTAAAAATCATTAATATTGGATTTTTACTATGAACTGGAAGTTTAATTAATTTAACTTTTTTCTTATCTATGAATTTTAATAGCTCTCCTCCACTAGTAACAATATAAGAGGTACAATTATTCTCTGGTAAATAGTGAGCAAGGTCATAACATCCTGTTTCTGCCCCACCATATCCAAGCTTTGGAATTACTTGCAAAACTTTTAATTTTGAGGACATTTGATAGAACTATATATTAAGAATGAATTCTAATAAACTGATATGTATAAATTTAAGTACCTCAAGATCTCAAATACCAATCAAATAAGGTACCTTAGCAATACTAGTAAGAAAAAACTCTACATTGTTTTTCTACATGGGTTTATGTCAAATATTGAAGGTGAAAAACCAAAGGCCATTTTTAAATATGCTAAAAAAAATAAACTTGGTTTTCTTGCTCTTGAATACTCTGGTCATGGAAAATCAACTGGAAAATTTACACATGGCAATATCAGCAAATGGACTAACGAAGTAAGGATAGCTATTAAAAAAATAGTTGGAAAAAATCAATTTATCTTAGTGGGCTCAAGTATGGGTGCATGGCTATCTCTTAATCAATTTAAGTTCTTTAAAGATCAAATCAAGGGGTTTTTAGGTATTGGTTCTGCGCCAGAGTTTCTACAAAATTTAATGTGGAAAAAATTTACTAAAAAAATGAAAAATGAAACAATTAAAAAGGGAATTTGCCAATTAAAACATGGTAATTATGAGTACCCTATTACCTATCAGTTAATAAAAGATGGAAGAAAAAATCGCATTTTGAACCAAAAAATAAAATCTAAAATAGGTGTAGTTATGATACACGGTAGCAAAGATGAGGTTGTTCCCCAAGTGTATTCGAAAAAAGTTCTAAAAATATTTAATAACGCAAAAAAGAAATTAGTAATAATAAAAAATGGTGACCACAGTCTTTCAAGCAAAAAAGGTTTAAAAAAAATAATCTTAGAGCTTAATAAAATTGTCTCTAATATAATTTAATCCCTCTACATAACTCGGAAATTTTAAATTATAATCAAAATAATTTTTGATTTTTTTGTTATTAACTTTTTTAGACTCTTTATAAAAGCTTTTTAACATTTCACTTTCAATTTCATTTACTTCAATTTTTTTTAAATTTTGAATACCTAATATTTCAGCTCCATATAATATAATTTCTTCAGAGGGGGTCGGTTTGTCATCTGCAAGATTATAGATTTCTGCTGATTTAAATTTAAACATTGAGAGGAATAAAATATTTGCAATATCCTCAACATGAATTCTAGAGAAATAATGATTTTTTTTATTAACTAATTTTACATCACCTGATTTTAGGCGAACTAAAATATTTTTTTCATTTGAATAAATTCCAGATAGTCTAAATATTTGAACTGGTAATTTGTTACTTTTATGGAAGGAAATCCATGAATTTTCTGCTTTAAGCCTTGCTTTACCATTTGGTGAAATTGGGTTTGTTCTACCACATTCATCTACCCATTCACCTCCATGGTCACCATAGACACTGGTAGCAGATAAATAAGTTATCCATTTTGGATTTAAGTTTTTAATGAATTGAGAAAAAGTTTTAACAACAACATCTTCATTATTAACAGGTGGTATGGAAATTAAAATATGATCAGCTTCTTTTAATTTTATTAGTAAATCTCTATCAAACTTTTTACCATCAAATTGATAGCTGTTATAATTAATTCTCTCAAAGGTTTTTTTTAATGTTTCTGACCTAGAAGTTACTGATAAATTAATCTTATAATCTTCTAAGTTTAATTTTTTTATAAAATTTTTTGCAACTTGTCCGAAACCAAAACAAAAAATGTTAATTTCTCTCACTTTAACTGACTTCTTTTATGATGGATTTTAGACTTATTGGGTTTTCAAGCTTATCAAGCATTTCTTTTGGACAAATTTGAATAAAGTTAGAAATTTCTTGATCAAAATTTTCTATTATTTTTTTAGATAGATTTGAATTAGTTTCAAGGTAATGCTCTTTAACTAATTCCTTTAAATAATTAATCCAATATTTTGTTTCTGGTGTTTGCCATATTATACTTTCAGGATTGGCTTTTTTATCAAATTCATTATTAATATTGTAAACAAAAGCCATACCACCGGTCATACCTGCTCCAAAATTATCTCCTACATCGCCCAAAACAACAACCGTTCCGCCGGTCATATATTCACAAGCATTTGAATCACATCCTTCTATAACTGAAACTGAACCAGAATTTCTCACAGCATACCTTTCTCCTGCTTGACCTGCTGCAAAAAGTTTGCCTGAGGTTGCTCCATATAAAACTGTATTTCCAATTATTGTATTTTCGTGCGAGACTAAATTACTTTCATCCGGAAGTTTAACTACTAGAGTTGCACCTGATAATCCTTTTCCCACATAATCGTTAGCGTCTCCTTTTAAAATAAGCTTTAAACCTTTAATTCCAAAAGCTCCAAAAGATTGGCCTGCAGTTCCTTTAAAATTTAAGGTTAAAAAATTTGGGTCTAAACTTTCAGATCCATATTTCTCATAAAGATAATGAGAAATTCTAGTCCCTACTGTTCTGTGTGTGTTTTTAATAATAAATTCCTCTTCAAAATTTTTTATTTTCCCTATTTCATCTTTTATTTGAGGCAAAATTTCTTGATCTAAAGTATCTGGAACAGCATTAATTTCTGGTGTGGTGCAATATCTCGTATTTTCTCCAGGATCTGTTTGAACAAAAAGTGGATTTAAGTCTAGATCATCAAGATTAGGAGATGCTTTACTTATTTGACGTAACAAGTCAGTTCTACCAATTATCTCGTTTAAAGATTTAAAACCTAATTCTGCTAAAATTTCTCTAACCTCCTCACCAATAAACTTAAATAAATTTACTACTTTATCTGGTGTGCCTGTAAATTTTTCTCTTAATTTTTCATCTTGAGTGCAAACCCCCACTGGACATGTGTTTGAATGACATTGTCTAACCATTATACAGCCCATAGCCACAAGCGCTGTAGTTGCCACTCCATACTCTTCAGCTCCCATCATGGCAGCAATAACTACATCTCTTCCAGTTTTAATTCCTCCATCTGTTCTAAGGGTAACCTTATGTCTTAAGTTATTTAGAGTTAATACTTGATTGGCCTCTGTTAAGCCCATCTCCCACGGTATCCCTACGTACTTAACACTTGTTTGTGGTGTTGCACCTGTCCCGCCATTATGTCCTGAAATTAAAATTATATCTGCTTTAGCTTTTGCTACACCAGCTGCAATTGTCCCTATCCCTGAAGATGCAACCAATTTTACTCCAACTCTTGCTTTTGGGTTTACTTGTTTTAAATCATAAATTAACTGCGCCAAATCTTCAATTGAATAAATATCGTGATGAGGTGGAGGAGATATTAGCGTTACACCAGGTGTTGAATATCTTAATTTTGCAATTTCCTCTGTAACTTTGAATCCAGGTAACTGCCCTCCTTCTCCTGGCTTTGCTCCTTGAGCAATTTTAATCTCTATTTCATTACAATTGTTTAAATATTTAATAGTTACTCCAAATCTGGCAGATGCGATTTGTTTCACTCTGGAATTTGAACTATCTCCATTTTCCATCTTTACAAATCTTTTTTCATCTTCGCCACCTTCACCACTGCAAGAAGCTCCTTTAATTCTATTCATTCCTATAGCTAAAGTTTCATGAGCTTCTTTTGATAGGGCTCCATGAGACATACTTCCACTACCAAATCGTGTTAAAATATTTTCAATAGGTTCTACATCTGAAACTTTTATAGATGGTTTTAAATTTTTAGTCTTAAATCCAATTAAGTCTCTAAGGTGTATGGGGGGTAGATTATAAATTCCCTCTGCATATTTTTTATATGCTTCATATGAATTTGACGAAACAGCACTTTGCAAAAGATGAATAAGTTTACCTTGATATTGATGTACTTCACCATTTTTTCTATATTTGTAAATTCCACCAATAGGTAAAACTGAGTCTGTACTTTCAAATGCTTCTTTGTGAATGTTTCTTAACTTTTTCTCTATTCCGTTTAGACCTATTCCTGAAATTTTTGATAAAACGCCAGGAAAATACTCTGACGCAACTGCTCTACTTAAACCAACTGTCTCAAAATTACATCCACCTCGATAAGAACTTATGACTGAAATTCCCATTTTAGACATTATTTTTAAAAGGCCATAATTTACAGATTGCACATACCTCTCTATACATTCATCATAACCATATTTACCAAATAACTTTTTTTCAAATCTTTGGTACAAGCTATCCAATGCAAGATATGGATTTACTGTAGTGGCACCCACTCCTATGAGTGTTGCAAATGAATGTGTATCTAATGCTTCTCCAGTTTGAGCATTAATAGAAACATAGCCTCTTAATTTTTTTTAATAAGATAAGTATTAACCGCACCAACACTCAAAAGCATTGGAATAGGTAATCTTTCATTAGAAATATTTTTATCACTTAATACTAATTGAGTTAAACCTTGCCTAACCGATATCTCAGCATCTCTTTGAATTCTCTCAATGGCGCCCTCGAGGTTTTCTTCTTTAGAAAAAGTACAGTCAATAGTTTTAGAGTTTTGGCCAAAAAAGTTTATGAACTTCTCTAACTGTGAATTTGATAAAATAGGACTATCTAAAACATATATATTTTCTTTAGTTAAATTAGTAAAATCCAGTATATTTCCAAGATTACCAAAACGAGTTTTTAAACTCATAACTTTATTTTCTCTTAATGAATCAATTGGTGGGTTGGTAACTTGGCTAAAATTTTGTCTAAAAAAATGATATAAAGGTCTATATCTATCAGATAATACTGCTAGTGGAGTATCATCTCCCATTGAACCAATGGCCTCTTTTCCATCTTCTGCCATAGGATGAAGAATAAGTTCTAAATCTTCTAAACTATATCCAAAAGCATGTTGTCTTTTCTTAAGCTCTTCTCCTGAAAAAATTGATTTTTCATTTTTTATTGGGAATTTTTTATCTAAATCAATGATTTGATTATTAAAATGCTTAAATTCTTTAGCTAAATAATCTTTAATATCCTTATTAGTAAATACTTTGCCTTTAGCAATTCTAACACCAATTATTTCACCAGGTCCTAATCTTCCTTTTTTAACAATCTTTTTTTCATCAATTTCAACCATTCCTGTTTCTGATCCTGCACATAATATTTTATCTTTGGTGATCGTATATCTCATTGGACGCAGTCCATTTCTGTCTGTTGCTACTATAGCCCATTCATTATCTGTGGCTGCAATTGCTGCGGGCCCATCCCAAGGTTCCATTGTACTATTTAAAAAATTAAATAGTTGTAGATGGTCTTTTGGTAACGTTTTACTTTTTTTGGACCAAGCATCAGGAATTAACATTAATTTTGCAAGAGGAGCTGAATGTCCTGAAATATTTAATAACTCAAACACACTATCAAGAGATGCTGAGTCTGAAGACCCAGGAGGAATAACGGGTTTTAAATTTTCCATATCATCAAACAATGGGCTATCCATTTGCTGTTCGTGAACTTTCATCCAATTAAAGTTTCCTTTAAGTGTATTAATTTCACCATTATGAGCTATTGCTCTAAAGGGTTGAGCTAAATCCCAACTTGGTGCTGTGTTTGTTGAAAACCTTTGATGAAATATTGCAAATCTAGAAATAAATCTTTCATCTTTTAAATCTTCATAAAAATCCGAAATAGATTCTGCTAAAAACATTCCTTTGTAGATAATTGATTTTGAACTTAGGGAGCAAATATAAAAATCTTTTATTGCATTTTTAATTGCTTCTTTTTCAATTTTTCTTCGTGACTCGTAGATTTTTCTTTCTAATTCTTTTTCAGTTAAATTTTTATCATTATGTTTAAATAATATTTGTGTAATTTCTGGTCTTGTAAGATTTGCTTTTTCACCTAGAACCTTTGGGTTTACGGGTACCTGTCTCCATCCATAAATACTAAAATTACTTTTAGTTAATTCACTCTCAAAAATAGTCCTAGCATTTTCTTGAGCTTCATAATTATTTCTTGGTAAAAATATCATTCCAACACAAATTTCAGAGCCATCATGATTGTGACCAGTAATTTCTATTTTTTCAGCAAAAAAATCAGAAGGAATTTCTATATGTATTCCTGCTCCATCACCCGTCTTACCATCAGCATCTACAGCACCTCTATGCCAAACGGCCTTTAAGGCATTAATTCCATACTCAACCACTTTTCTTGATTTTTTACCTTCCGTAGAAGCTATTAAGCCTACTCCACAAGCATCATGTTCCATTTCTTTGGAGTAAACATGTCCATCTTGAAGCATCTTAAGATTTTTTTTATAATTTTCCATTAAGCTACCATTTCTTTTTTGATATCTTTGCTTTCAAGAAAGTTTTTTATTGATGCTGCAGCCTCTCTTCCATCTTTGATAGCCCACACTACCAAGGAAGCTCCTCTAATAATATCACCAGCAGCAAACACTCCTGGTAAATTAGTTTCCATAGTATCAAAATCTGTTTTTAACGTACCCCATTTAGTAACTTGCAAATCATCTGAGCCAAAAAGTTTTGGTAAATCCTCTGGATCAAATCCTAATGCCTTAATAACTATGTCTGCCTTAATATTGAAATTTGAGTCTTTTTGTATTTCTGGCTTCCTTCTTCCACTATCGTCAGCTTCTCCAAGCTTAATTTTATCTACCACCAACTCTTCAACTTTATTTGTCCCTATAAACTCTTTGGGGCTTGATAACCAAACAAATTCCACACCTTCTTCTTCTGCATTGGCCACTTCTCTTGCTGATCCAGGCATATTTTCTTTATCTCTTCTATATAAACATTTTACTGATTTGGCTTTTTGTCTAATTGAAGTTCTAACACAATCCATTGCTGTGTCCCCACCACCAATTACCACAACCTCTTTTCCTTCTGCATTTAAAGTTCCGTCATCAAATAATTCTACCTTATCACCCAACCCTTTTTTATTTGAAGCTATTAAAAAATCCATAGCAGGAAAAATATTTCCTAAATCATTTCCTGGAAGTTCAATTTCGCGCGCCTTATAAACTCCTGTTGCAATTAATAATGCATCATGTTTTTTTTTTAACTGTTCTAAAGTGGCATCTTTTCCTACTTCAAAATTTTGAATAAATTTAATTCCACCTTCTTCTAATAATTTAGTTCTTCTTTCTACGACAAATTTTTCTAGTTTAAAATTTGGAATACCATAAATTAACAATCCACCTGCTCTATCATATCTATCGTATACTGTAATTTGGTAGCTTAATTTACGTAGTTGCTCTGCTGCAGCTAAACCAGCTGGTCCTGCTCCTATAATTCCAACACTTTGACTTCTCTCATTTTTGACTTTTATAGGGTTTACCCAGCCTTGTTCCCACGCATTATCTGTTATATATTTTTCAATTGATCCTATGGTTACTGTGCCATGTCCTGATTGTTCGATTACACAATTCCCTTCGCAGAGCCTATCTTGAGGGCAAATTCTTCCACACACCTCTGGCATATTATTTGTACTTTGCGATAATTCGTAAGCTTCTTTTAATCGTCCTTCTGCTGTAAGTTTTAACCAGTCAGGAATATTATTGCTTAAAGGGCAGTGTATTTGACAAAAAGGAACTCCGCATTGAGAGCATCTACTTGATTGCTCTCTAGCTTTTTCATTAATAAATTCTTTATAAATTTCATTAAAATCTTCTTTTCTATTATTAACTTCTCTTTTAGGTGGTGTTTGTTGACCTATATCTACAAATTTTAACATTTTATCCGTCATTATATCTTTCCAATAATTATAACCTATATGATGATTTTAATTATAAAAAGCTAAATAAGGTCATATATATTGACCTAAATTAATTAATAGTTATTGATAAATAAGTTAATTTTAATTTATGCATAGCTAATATGTTAAAATCGAATTGTTTAAATGACATGATATTTAAGTTACGAAGCTTTAAATGCTGACAAATATTATTGAAATTATAATTTTATCTTTAATTCAGGGAATATCCGAATTTTTACCCATCAGCTCTTCTGCGCACTTAATTGTTGTCTCTACTTTATATGAATTTAAGTCAAGCTCTTTACTAATAGATGTAAGTTTACACCTTGGCTCCTTATTGGCAATTGTCTTTTTTTTTAGAAAAGAATTGTTTGATATAAGAAATAATCAAAAATTACTATTATTAATAATCATTGGATCTATTCCGCTAATAATAGTTGGTTATATTTTTTATAAAACAGGACTGATTTATTTTTTAAGAGATATTAAAATAATTGCTTGGGCTACTTTAATATTTGGAATTATTTTGTATTTCGCAGATAAATGTAGGTTTGATAAAAAAATATCTTCTAATCTAAACTTCAAAGTAATCTTATATATCGGTTTGCTTCAAACTCTTGCTTTAATACCTGGGGTAAGTAGAGCGGGTATTACAATAACAGCTTCAAGATTCTTAAGGTTCAATAGATTCGATTCTAGTAAAATTTCTTTTTTATTGGCTATTCCCGCTTTAGCTGGGGCAAGTGTTCTGGGTTTAAAAGATATTATAGGACAAAACTTTGATGTTAGCTATCTAGTCTTCATAGCAATATCTTTATCTTTTTTATTCTCTTATTTTACTGTTAAGTATTTTTTAGAATATATAAATAAATTTTCTTTAAATATTTTTATAATTTATCGGATTATAGTTGCTATAATTTTACTTTTAATAATATATAACTAATTTTTTTTTAATATTGGTGCTAATTGGGAAAATAAAACTCCAAATAAAATAAATAGACATCCAAATAAATTATTAATATCTAAAATCTGATCTAATAAAATCCATGCAGCAATTGTTGCAAAAAAACCCTCTAAAGAAAAAATTATTGCCGAAGGTGCAGGAGAGATATTCTTCTGTGCATATATTTGTAAAACAAACGCAAGACCTCCGGATAAAATTCCTGCGTATAAGATTTGAAATTTTTCTTTAAGAATATTCGACCAAATAAAATCTTCAAAAACTAATCCTATAATTAATGATAAGATAGCAACAATTAAAGTTTGAATTGCACCAATTGTTAGAGGCAAATTATAATTCTCTATAATTTTACCAGTAAATATAATGTGTGTACTCCAAAAAAAGGCTCCTATTATTACAAGTGCATCACCAATTCTAACTGTTGCACTATAAAAATTAGTTAATAAATAACCTCCTACCACGCAAAGAAAAACTGAAGGCCATATACTCCAATGAATTTGCTTTTTATATATCAAAAAAACTATAACAGGGACCATTGGCACATAAAAAATAGTAAAAAATGCTGCATTAGCAACATCTGTGTAGAGTAGCGCCACTTGTTGAAGCGCTGATCCTAAAAATAAAGATAGGCCTATTAAAGCAGCTAGGTTAGTAAATTGTTTTTTGTCTTTTTTTAATGACTTTGAAAAATTTTTTCTCTCAAAAATAAAAGCTAGGGGTGCTACTGCTAAAAAACCAACAAAAAATCTTACAGCATTAAACGTAAAGGGACCAATATCGTCCATTCCAGTATCTTGAGCTATAAAAGTTGTTCCCCATATTAATGTGCAAAATAATGCGCTAAATAATGACGCTGTTTTTGACATGGATATTTATACAGCTAACTTATAAGCAAAATTTTTACCCAGATTTTCTTTAAGGTCATTATTAAATCTAGCAGCTTCTGCTCCATCAATTATTCTGTGATCATATGACAACGACAATGGAAGCATCGTTCTTGTTTCAAACTTGCCATTTATAAAGATTTGTTTTTTTTGTGCTTTACCTACACCTAATATTGCTACTTCAGGATAATTGATTATTGGAGTAAAAAATGAACCGCCAATACCTCCTAGACTTGTAATAGTCATAGAGCCTCCAAAGAATTCTTTTTTATCAATTTTTAAATTTCTACATTGATCACTAACTGTTTTTAATTCATTGCTTATATAAGAGATGTTTTTATTATCTGCATTCCTAATTTTAGGCACCATTAAACCATGAGGAGTATCCACTGCAATTCCAACATGAAAATATTTTTTTATTGTTATTTTTCCATTTTCAATATCATCAATTGAAGAATTAAAACTAGGGAATTTCTTTAAAGATGCAACTAAAGCTTTAATAATAAAAGCTAATGGAGTAATTTTTTTTCTTTCACCAGTATACATATCTGTAAGAGAAGCTCTAAAATCTTCCATCTCTGTTATATCTGCCTCATCATGATTTGTTACATGAGGTATTGTTGTCCAAGAATTTACTAAATAAGTCGAGGCTAATTTTTTAACTCTTGGCATATCTTTAATCTCAATTTCACCAAAATCAGAATGAGAAAATTCACTTACAATTTTTTTAGGGTGAGTTTCAATTTTGTCAGGTGTTTTATTGATCTTATTTGATATAAAATTTTTAATATCATCCTCTACAACTCTTCCCTGTCTTTCGCTCCCAGCTATTTCATTAATATTAACACCAAGCTCTCTAGCAAATTTACGCACCTTGGGGCTTGCTGAAGAAAGTTCTGAATTATCTTTTTTAATTAAATTCTGAGATGGATTAACTTTTTCAATTTTTTCTTCGTATTTTTGATTTATGACAGGCTCTACTTCTTTTATAGTTTCTTTCTCTATATTCTTTTCTTCTTCTATAGATTCCTCTAAGGTTAAAATTAAATCACCTTGTGAAACTTTATCTCCTACTTTAATTTTAACAGACTTAATTTTTCCATTAACAGAGGATGGTATTTCAACACTAGATTTATCACTTTCAATTGTTATAAGTGAGTCATTTTTAGACAATGACTGCCCGTCCGAAACTAATACCTCAATAACCTCGACCTCTTTAAATTCGCCAATATTAGGTACTTTAATCTCTTTATTTGACATTTTATAGTTTTGTTGGCATTGGTTTATTGCCATCAATATTATATTTTTTTATAGCTTCTTTTGCGTATTTTGATGAGATTAGCTGTTCTTTTGCCAACACACTTAGCCCATAAGCAACTATGTGTTCCTTATCTACCTCAAAAAATCTCCTTAGATTTTTTCTGGTATCACTTCTGCCGTAGCCATCTGTTCCTAATGAATAAAAGCTTTTATTTGTATATGGTCGGATTTGATCTGAGTTCATTCTCATATAATCTGAAGCAGCTAAAATAGGTCCTTCTGTTTTTCCTAGACACTCTTCAACGAATGAAACTTTTTGTTCTTTACCGGGATTTAAAAGATTGTACCTTTCAACTTCCATTCCATCTTTTCTTAGTTCATTAAAGCTAGTAACGCTCCAAATTTCACTATCTATTTGATATTCATTTTGGAGAATTTCTGCAGCAACCATCATTTCCCTTAATATTGTACCAGAACCTAAAAGTTGAATTTTTGTTTTTTTATATTTTGTGAACTCTTTAATTTTATACATTCCTTTAAGAATTCCTTCTTCACATTTTTTGTCTTTTGGCATTTCTGGGTGTGAATAATTTTCATTCATAGTTGTAATATAATAAAAAACATTCTCATTTTTCTCATGCATTCTTCTCAAGCCTTCTCTAAAAATAACTGCTAGTTCATAATGAAAAGTTGGATCGTAGGTTACACAATTTGGTATTGTTGAAGCTATCAGGTGACTATGACCATCCTGATGCTGTAATCCTTCACCAGCTAAAGTAGTTCTTCCTGCTGTCGCACCAATTAAAAATCCTCTAGCTTGACTATCTCCAGCCGCCCAAGCAAGGTCTCCTATTCTTTGAAAACCAAACATTGAGTAAAAAATATAAATTGGTATCATTTCAATATCATGGTTTGTGTAAGCTGTTGCAGCTGCAATCCATGAAGACATTGCTCCAGCTTCATTAATCCCTTCTTCTAGAACCTGTCCACTTTTATCTTCTCGGTAAGAGCTTAATTGTGCTGAATCTTCTGGTTCATATTTTTGACCTTCGTGAGCATATATTCCAATTTTCTGAAAAAAACCTTCCATCCCAAATGTTCGTGCTTCATCAGGAATAATTGGAACTAATCTTGGGGAAACATTTTTATCTCTTAATAAATTTGTAAACATTCTAACCAATGCCATTGTTGTTGACATTTCTTTTTCACCAGTTGACACTTTCATAAAATCAAAAATATCTTTTGGTGGTGCTTTAATTGGTTTTGCGTAAGTTGTTCTTTCTGGAAGATATCCACCAAGACTTAATCTTCTTTCTTTAAGATATTTAATTTCTTTAGATTTTTCATCTGGCTTAAAATACTCAACATTTTTTACTTGTTCATCAGTTAAAGGAACATCAAAACGATCTCTATAGTATAGTAGATCATCTACATCTAATTTCTTTGTTTGATGGGTAGTGTTAACGCTCTCTCCTGTTTTACCCATTCCATAACCCTTGATAGTTTTAGCTATTATAACTGTTGGGCTACCTTTGTTTTTTGAAGCTTGATCATAGGCTGCATAAACCTTGTGTGGGTCATGTCCTCCTCTATTTAGTTTCCAAATATCTTTATCTGAAAAACTAGAAACCATTTCTTTAGTCTCGGGAAATTTTCCAAAAAACTTTTCTCTTACATAGGCGCCATCTCGAGCTTTCATTGCTTGATACTCACCATCCACAGTTTCATTCATAAGTTTAGCTAAATGACCAGTTTTATCATTGGCAATTAAAGAATCCCAATATGATCCCCAAATTACTTTTATTACGTTCCATCCGGCCCCTCTGAAGCTTCCTTCTAGTTCTTGAATAATTTTTCCATTGCCTCTTACAGGCCCATCTAATCTTTGAAGATTACAATTAACTACAAAAATTAAATTATCTAATTTTTCTCTTGCTGCTAATCCTATGGCACCTAAAGATTCTGGTTCATCCATTTCTCCATCTCCAAGAAACGCCCAAACTTTTCTACCTTCATCTTTAATTAAACCACGATTAATTAAATACTTCATGTACCTTGCTTGATAGATTGCAAGCATTGGTCCTAACCCCATTGAAACAGTGGGAAACTGCCAAAATTTTGGCATCAACCAGGGATGTGGATAAGATGAAAGACCACCTGGTTTTACCTCTTGTCTAAAACTATCAAGTTGTTTTTCATTCAATCTACCTTCTAAAAATGCTCTAGCATACATTCCTGGTGCACTATGACCTTGAAAATAAATTAAATCTCCACCAAAATTATTATTTTTTGCTCTCCAAAAATGATTCATTCCCACGTCATAAAGTGTTGCTGCTGAAGCAAATGTACCAATATGACCTCCTAATTCTGGAAATTTTTTATTTGCTCTAACAACCATTGCAGCTGCATTCCATCTAATTAATGATCTTATTCTTCTTTCAATATTTTGATCACCATTTGACTTGATCTCAGCTTCTGGTGGGATGGTGTTTATATAGGGTGTATTTTGAGTGTAAGGAATATTTACACCTTTTTGATAAGCTTTATTAATCAATTCTTTAATTAAAAAATGAGCTCTTTGGTTTCCATCTTTCTCAACAACGGCAGATAAAGATTCCATCCAATCTTGAGTTTCTAGAGGGTCAATATCGTTTTCACTAGTAACTTGAATTAAAGTTTGTTTTTTTTCTTTAATGGGTTCTCGTGTTATCGTTTTTTCTTTTTCAGAACTTAAAGTTGATTCAGCTTCTTTAATAATACTCTCTGTATCTTTAGGTATTATTTTTTCAGTTGGCGCTTCCTTTGAAGACTTAATGTTAAGAATTAAATCTCCTTTAGAAACCTTATCACCCACTTTGACATTTAAAGATTCTATTTTTCCAGAAATTGTTGATGGAATTTCAACACTTGATTTATCACTTTCTATAGTAACTATCGGATCGTTAATTTTAATATCATCTCCAACTTTTACCAAAAGTTCTATGATCTCAACTTTCTCAAAATCTCCAATATCTGGGACAAGTAACTTTTGACTCATATTTTTAAAACGATTTATATACTTAAAATAACCTATTATTCGTATTATTTTATCAATATAAATAGGCTTTTTGTAAAAACTTATATTAAAATTAGTAAATATTCTTAATTTTTTATTAAAAATTAAGTTTTCAATTTCTTTCGACGCACATTGCTATACCCATACCGCCACCAATGCAAAGAGTAGCACAGCCCTTACTTTTATTTTCTCTAATCATTTCATGAATTAGAGTTACTAAAATTCTAGTCCCAGATGCTCCAATTGGATGACCTAATGCAATTGCACCACCATTAACATTTACAATTTTTTTAGGAATTTTAAGGTCTCGAATAACCGCAATACTTTGCGCTGCAAAAGCTTCATTAATTTCGAATAAATCAACATCTTTAATATTCCATCCTGCTCTTTCCAGTGCCATATTAACGGCCTGTATTGGGCCAAGCCCCATTAATGCTGGATCTACCCCACAAGTTGCCCAAGAAGTTATTTTGACTAATGGCTCTACACCTCTAAGTTCCGCTTCTTCTCTTGACATTAATACAGTTGCTGCTGCACCATCATTTATTCCAGAAGAATTTCCTGCTGTAACTGTGCCATTTTCTTTAAAAACAGTTTTTAGTTTTTTTAAATCCTCTATTTTTAAATTGTTTCTTGGGTGTTCATCTTTTTCAAAAGTAAATTTCTTATCCTCAATATTCAGCTGTAATTTTATTAACTCATTTTTAAATTTATTTTCACTTATAGCTTTTTGAGTTTTTTCTTGAGAATTTAAGGCAAACATATCCTGTTCATCTCTAGAAATTTGATATTTTTCAGCAATATTCTCCGCTGTAACTCCCATATGATAATTATTAAATGAATCTAATAATCCATCATTGATCATGGTATCAACTAATTTATTTTCATCTAATTTTTTATCTTCTCTATAAAATATCGCGTGTGGTGCTCTAGACATATTTTCTTGACCACCAGCAATAATAATTTTATTTTCATCTAATTTAATTGATTGATAACCTGAAACGATGGATCTTAATCCAGATCCACATACTTGATTAACTATGTGGGCAGGTTTTGAGGTAGGCACTCCAGCATAAATAGATGCTTGCCTTGCTGGATTTTGTCCTAAACCAGAAGTAAGAACATGCCCCATAATTACCTCATCAACATCATCGGGCTTTAATTTTGATTTAAAAATTGCTTCTCTAATGGTTAATGCGCCTAACTTTTCAGCACTAAGACTTTTTAGGGACCCCTTATATGCGCCTATAGGTGTTCTCAATGCAGCTGTAACAACTACATCATTTAGTTTTTTGGTCATTGCTAATACAACATAATATTTTATAACTTAAATTACATCAAAAACTTTGATATGTTGGGCAAATTATTTAATAAGGACCGCTGGCCAAATTGGATAAGGCGCTCGGCTACGAACCGGGAGATTCCAGATTCGAGTTCTGGGCGGTCCACCAAAAAGGATAAATAAAAATGTTAGATTGGCTACTAAAATCATCACTACAAAAATCGGTTATATATTTTTTTATAACAGTTTTTATAATTTTATTAATTTTAACTTTCATATTATAAAGAACTATGAGTAATGAATTTGAACAAATAAGTATTAAACCTGGCTTTATGAAACACAATGGTGGTGTTTTATTTAGAACTATTTCTGAAACAGAATATGAGTTTAAAACTATAATTAATGAAAACCATTTAAATGCTGCTGGAATTACTCACGGTGGCTATTTATCAGCTTTAATTGATGCGGGAGCAGGTACTGCAGCTCATAAAGCTGCTGGAAATGCACCATGTGTAACCATTTCTCTAGATTTAAAGTTTATTGGGGCCTCTAAAGTAGGTGATGAAGTAACTGGCTTTACCAGAATTTTAAAAAAAACAAACACACTAATATTTTTATTTTGTGAACTGAAATGCAATGATAAAATTATAACTTCTGCATCAGGTATATGGAAAATTTTGAAAGTTAAAATTTCAAATTTAGGTCCAGGTGGTTAAATATTTAATATTTATTCTTTAAAATTTAAATTATTAATACAGAATTATTTCTAACTGTGTTAACCTCAATATAAAGACAAATGAGAACTTTTCACACTACGATTCGGTCTTGTTTTAGTCTATTTTTGTTCTTTATCGACAACAACATGTGGTGGGAAAAAATTTAAAGGTACCATGAATAGAAATGCCCAAAAATAAAGTTACAGCTGTTCTAGGTCCTACAAATACTGGGAAAACCTATCTTGCAATAGAAACTATGCTTTCTTTTGATTCGGGAATGATTGGCTTTCCGCTAAGGCTACTTGCTCGTGAAGTATATGACAAAATTATCAAAAAAATTAGCTTAGACAAAGTTGCTCTAATTACCGGTGAAGAAAAAATAATTCCCTCTAATGCAAAATATTTTCTTTGCACCGTTGAGTCTATGCCAATTAACAAGCACTTAGATTTTGTTGGAATTGATGAAATACAAATGTGTATAGACCATGAAAGAGGTCATATTTTTACCGATAGATTATTAAATCTTCGTGGAGAAAAGCTAACGATGTTTATGGGTTCTAGTACTATTAAAAATATAATAAATAAATTAGATGAAGATACAGAATTTATAAATAGAGAAAGACTTTCTAAACTTTCTTATGTGGGTCACAAAAAAATTTCAAGAATTAATAGAAAAACAGCAATAATAGCTTTTTCTACTGAAGAAGTTTATGCAATTGCAGAGCTAGTTAGAAGACAAAAAGGTGGAGCAGCTATTGTTATGGGCTCTTTAAGTCCCAAGACAAGAAACGCTCAAGTTGAGCTATATCAATCTGGAGACGTTGATTTTCTTGTTGCAACGGATGCAATTGGAATGGGAATTAATATGGATTTAGAAAATGTTTACTTTTCAAATCTAAAAAAATTTGATGGAAAAAAACTAAGGCGTCTTAATATGTCTGAGATTGGACAAATTGCTGGTAGAGCAGGCAGATATTTAAATGATGGAAATTTTGGTATCACGGGTGATTGTAAAGAGATTGCAGCTGAAGAAGTAGAGCTGCTTGAAAAGCATAAATTTGAAGAAATTAAAATATTATTCTGGAGAAATTATAATTTAAATTTTAATAACTCTTTAAGTCTAATTAAATCACTTGAAGAAAAACCAAATAAAGACTGGTTACGAAAAATATATGAATGTGGAGATGAAAAAGTTTTAAAATATTTCTTAAAAGATATGAAAAGTCATAATATTGAAAATAATAAAGAAACACTTGAATTACTTTGGGATTGTTGTCAAATTCCTGATTTTGTAAAAAAAACTTACGGTAATCATCTTGATGTTGTAGGTAAAGTTTTTAGCTTTTTAAATGGCAAAGATGGTAAAATTACAAATGATTATATGAGACTCCAATTAATGAAATTAGATAAATTGGAAGGAAATGTAGATTCTTTGTCAAATAGAATTGCAAATGTTAGAACTTGGTCATATGTTTCAAATAAAATTAGTTGGGTTGAAAACCAGGAATATTGGATTGAAAAAACAAAATTATTAGAAGATAGATTATCTGATAGATTACATGAAGAGCTTACTAAGACTTTTATTGATAAAAGAGCGAGCGTGCTTGCAAGGGGATTAAAACAAGATATGGAATTCAAAACTGAAATAATGGAAGAAAATAAAGTAGTAATTGACGATCAGTTTATTGGTATTTTAAAGGGTTTAAAGTTTGAAATAGACTTAAAGGTGGGAGCCTTAGAAACTGACATTAAGTCGTTAAAAAAAGCAGCAAGACAAACAGTTGGACCAGAACTGCAAAAACGAATTCAATTAATTATAGATACAGGCTTAGTGGAAATAAAAGATGATTTTAAGATCTACTGGAAAGATTTTCCTATTGCTAAATTATCTACAGGTAAGGATTATTTAAACCCTGATTTATTTTTAATGGTAGACGATATTTTGGAAAGCAATGATAAGCAGAAATTATCAGAATTTCTTGAAAAATGGATTAAAGAAAAAATTAATCTAGTACTAAAAAGTCTTATTGATTTAAGAAATTTAAAAGAAAGCAATTCATCAATTAAAGCTTTAGCCTATCAATTATATGAAAATAACGGTGTAATAAAAAGAGAAACAGTATCTGACTATTTAAAGAAACTTGGCCAAGAAGAGAGAAAAATTCTAAGAGATTTAGGCGTAAAGTTTGGTCGATATCATGTTTTTTTATTTAAATTATTAAAACCTGAGGCTGTTTCTTTAAGAGCCTTATTATGGAAAAATTTTAACCAAAAGTATTTTAATCTAACCCCTCCAACCTTTGGTTTAAATTTTGTAGATGATAAAAATATAAAAAATAAAAACTTTATGCTTCTTTGTGGATTTGAGAATTTTGACAATTATTTTGTTAGGATAGATATTTTAGAGAGACTATTTGTGCAAATAATAAATTCTAATTCTGAAAAAGATAAAAATAAAGAGATCAAATTAGTCCCTGAAATGTTAAACTTGCTAGGATGCAGTAAAGATAACTTTAAAAAATTGATTGAAAAAATGAATTACAAAACAATTGAAAGAGACAAAGATATATATTTTAAATATAATCCAAAAAAACAAATTAAAAGAATATTTAAAAAAATAGAACCTTCAAACAGTCCTTTTAAGGCTCTAAAAGATTTAAACTTTAATTAATGATTAACTTTTTTAAAAATAAAGAAAAAAATGAAGCAAATGATAATGGCTCTTATTCTAAAATTGCAGCCTTACTAATACATGCTGCAAAAATTGATGAAGTCTATGAGGAGAATGAGAAAGAGATTATTAAAAAAACTTTAATTGAACTAGGAGCACAAAGCTCGAGTATAGACAGTCTAATTTCAGAGGCAACTATTATTGAAGAGAGTTCAAATCAAATACTTGATTTTACGAGAGAGATTAAAAATGCACCAGAATCAGATAAAGTTAAGATAATCGAGTCTTTATGGAAAATAATTTATTCAAATGATAATGCAGATATGTATGAGACAAATTTGATGAGGAGACTAGCTGGTTTATTATATATAGATCCCAAAACAATGGGTGAGTTAAAAGAAAAAGCAAAGCAAGAATTAAAAAAATGACCTACCTAGTAAATGACAAATGTATTAAGTGTAAATTAATGGACTGTGTTGAAGTTTGTCCTGTAGATTGTTTTTACGAAGGTAACAATATGCTTGTAATTAAGCCGGAGGAGTGTATAGATTGTGGCGTTTGCGAGCCAGAATGTCCAGTTGATGCTATAGTAGCTGACACCGAGTCTGGTAGTGAAAAATGGCTTGAAGTAAATACTAAATATTCAGAAATCTGGCCAAATATAACTGTAAAAAAAGATCCTCCAGAGGATAATGAAAAATATAAAAATGAAGAAAACAAGTACGACAAATATTTTAGCGAAAATCTTTAACAAAACTCCTGAGAAAAAAGTTAAAAAAAAAACTGCTCCTAAAGTAGTTAAAAAATCTAGTGCTCCTAAAGCTAAAACAGTTAAGAAGGTTGTTCCTATAAAACAAACTAAAGTAGATAAAAAAAATTTAGCAAAAGTCAAAAAAAAATTAAAAACAACTACAGTAAAATCTGCTCCTCAAAAAATTGAAGTCAGAACAGATAATTTAAGAATTTCAAAAAGTAATGAAGCTAAACCTGAGATTATAAAAGTAAAAAAACAAGAAACAGAAAAAAAAGAATACAAAGTTAAAGACTATGTTGTTTATCCAAAACATGGTGTTGGCCAAATCACTGATTTTAAAAAAATTAATATTGGTGGAATTGATGTGGAAACATACGTGCTTAAATTTGAAAAAGATAAGGCTAATGGAATGGTTCCCGTTAATAAACAATCTCACCTTAGACCGCTAGCAACTATCAACCAAGTTAATAAATGTATATCTATTTTAAAAAGTAAGCCAAAAATTAAAAGATCAATGTGGAGTAGAAGAGCACAGGAATATGAGGCAAAAATATCTTCTGGTAAAATCTATGAACTTGCTGAAGTTGTCAGAGATTTAAACAAAGGTGATGACCTGATGGTTGATCAATCTTATAGCGAAAGACAACTTTTTGAAAAAGCTTATGAAAGAATTTTATCAGAATTCCAAATAGTAATGGGAGTATCACTGGAAGATACACAAAAAAAATTAGATAAAGCACTTAAAAGAAACCTAGAAGGACAAGCTAAAGCTGCTATAGCAGCAGCTCCTACCAAAGTAATAGAGCCTAGTGAGACTGAGGCTGAACCCGAAGCAATCACTGACACTGACGAAGATTAAAAATTAGAGTAAAAAAAACGCCTCTCACACATAACGTTTTATGAGAAGCGTTTTTTGAAAAGACTAAAAACTATCTTTTTCTTTTTTTAGCTTTTTTAGCTTTTTTCTTAGTTTTCTTCGCAGCTTTTTTCTTTGTAGCCATCTTTAGCTCCCTGTTTAAGTTAAACGAATCATAGTGATTCGTTGTTAGCTTATTTTTATTTTTTTATATAAGTGATGTCAAATCTTTAATTAAGGAACAATTTCAAATTTTTTTTCTATAAAAATTT
>JABMNQ010000068.1 GCA_013204495.1 Candidatus Pelagibacter sp. | reverse complement strand
TGCGTAACCTTCAGCAGCATGACCAGCGCCCTGCTCATGTCTAACTAAAATATGCTTAATAGATGGATGATTTTTTAATTCATCATAAATAGGAAGTACAGCGCCACCAGGATAACCAAAGATATGCTCGACCTTTTGGTCTTCTAAGCATTTAAATACAATTTCAGCTCCTGAATATAATTTTGGCATTCAGGCAATCTATCGGACTTTATGTTAATTGGTCAAGTTTAAGAGATGATTTATTTAATTTTTTTATATAACCATCAATTGCAGTTAAAGTGATTTTGTTCCACGATGTCATTCTAGTTCGGGCCCAAGTTGCTTGTCTTTTGGCATATTGTCTGGTTTTAATTGAGATTAATTCTACCGCTTCCACTAAATCAATTTTATTTTCTAGGTACTGTGTCAATTCGTCAATTCCAATTACCTTATTTACACTTTGGTCCTTTTTAATTTTTAATGAAATAAATTTTTGCACCTCTTTTATGGCACCTTCCTTCATCATCACTAATGTTCTTTTGTTAATTCTTTTAATTAATTCTCCCCTGTCAACACTGAGGTATAATTTTAAAAAATCACTATCCCTAAATTCTGAGGTAGTTTTATTGAACCAATCATACATTGAAACTTTGGTAAATGATTTAATCTCAAAAGCTCTAATAGTTCTTTGAGAATCATTTTGGTCAAATTTATCTTTTACTTTTGGATCAATTTTTAAAAGTTTTTTATAAAATTTTTTTTGTCCTTCTTTTTTATGTATTGTTCTAATCCTATTTCTTAATTTTATTGGTATCTCAGGAATTTCAACTAAACCATTAATCAAAGATTGAAAATATAATCCAGTTCCTCCAACTAAAATTGGAACTTTTTTTATTTTTTTAATTTCTTTAATCTTTTTAATTGCAGCTTTTAACCATTCTCCTGTTGAAAATTTTTTATCTAAATCAATTACTCCATATAAGTGATGTTTAATATTCTGTTTATTTTTATTATTTGGTCTTGCAGTTAATATTTTTAATCTTTTATAGACCTGCATGCTATCTGCATTAATTATCTCTCCATTAATTTTTTTAGCAATTTTTACAGCAAAGTTTGATTTACCCGATGCCGTTGGACCTGAAATTAAAATAATCTTGGACTGTTTGTCCATTATTAATCTAACTTAACACCAATATATCTTTTTTGGTTTTGATTGTTGTAAATTACAATCAAAATTGTTTTTTGATTAGATTTTAGAGCGGTATCAACTATTTCCTCAAGATCCTTTATAGATTTAATTTTTTTCTTTTGAGCTTCAACAATTATGTCGCCTACATTTAAATAATCTACTGGACTATTTTTGCCGATATTAGTTATAACTAGGCCCGTAGTTTGGTTGGGCAGCTTTCTTTCATTGATATCATTATCATTTAGGGGTCGTGCTATAATTTTTAATGATCTAATTTCAGAAATTTCAGGTGTCTCATTATTATTTTCTTTTTTCTCAACCTTAAAATCTTCTGATGTCTCAAGTCTTCCTAACTTAATTTCTTTAATAATCTCTTTTTTATTTCTCCAAATTTTAACATCAACCGTTTTACCAACTTCAGTTTGTGCAACAATTATTGGCAGTTCTTTCATTTCATTTATTTTAGTATTATTGAACTCTAATATGATATCGCCATCTTTAATTCCTGCTTTATCAGATGGACTTTTTTCAGCTACACTTGCAACCAAAGCTCCTCTTGGTTCACCTAGCTCTTCTACATCTGCAATTTCTTGTGTGACTACTTGAATTCTAACCCCAAGCCATCCTCTTTTAGTTTCACCAAATTCTATTAGCTGATCTACTACTTTTTTGGCACTATTAGATGGTATTGAAAAACCTATACCAATTGATCCACCTTTGCCTAAGATTGCAGTATTAATACCAATAACGTCACCATTCATATCAAATAAGGGACCACCAGAATTTCCTGAGTTTATCGAAGCGTCCGTTTGTATATAATCTTCATAACGAGACAGTCCAATTGATCTATTCCTAGCTGAAATAATCCCTGAAGTAACCGTTCCTCCTAAACCAAATGGATTACCGATTGCAATAACCCAATCGCCGATTCTAGCTTTATCAGAATCTCCAAATTTTACTGGAATAAATTTTTCTTTTGAATCTATTTGAAGTACGGCAATATCAGATAGTGGATCTGCTCCAATAATTGTTGCTTTGTATTCTTTATCACCATCAACTCTAACTAAAATATCTTCAGAATCTTGAATCACATGATTATTTGTTATCACAATTCCACTTTCTTTAATTATAAACCCCGAACCTAATGCTGCAGATTTTCTCGTTTGAGGTGTTCCGAATTCCTTGAACATATCTTCAAAAGGTGATCCTGGGGGAAATTGAAAACCTGGAAATGGGTTTGAATTTGTAACAACTGTAGTTGTTGTTGAAATATTTACAACAGAAGGCATTAATCGTTCAGCTAAATCAGCAAATGATATTGGTACATCTTTTGCTAATAATTGAGATGATAAGCTAATTGTAAAAAATATTATTATTAATTTTTTAATTTTATTCATTTTAATTTTTTATATACCAAATAATAACAAATCCTATAACTGCAAAAACTAATCCACCTCTTCTTAGTTGAGAATCTTTTATTAATTCCATTTTTTTAAGCATACTTTTCATTTTTGATGGAAATAAGGCATAAAGAATTCCTTCAATAAAAAGAAAAAGACCAAAAGCTATAATTAGCTCCTTCATGTTTTGATTTATTTAGTGGGTTTTATATTGCCAAAAAATTTAAAGAATTCGCTGTCTGGTGATAAAATTAATGATGTCTGCCCACCAATTAAAGCCGTCTCATAGGCTTGCATTGCTCTATAAAAAGCAAAAAATTCTGCATCTCTTCCAAAGGCTTCAGCAAAAATTTTGTTTCTTTCACCATCTCCTTGACCTTTCATGATCTCAGAATCTTTGTTAGCATTTGCTAAAATTACTGAAACATCCTTATCTGCTGTTGAAGTAATAGTAACTGCCATTTCAGCACCTCTAGCTCTAAATTCTTTTGCTTCTCTTTCTCTTTCAGTTTGCATTCTTCTGTAAATTGCATCACTGTTTGCTTGAGGAAGATCTGCTCTTTTAATTCTAACATCTACTATTTTAATACCAAAACTTTCAGCTTCAGCATTTACACCTTCTTGAATTAAAGACATTTGTTTAGTTCTATCTTTTGAAAGTAAAGTTTGTAATTCTTGTTGACCTAATACATTTCTAAGTCTTGAGTTAATAATCGTTGCTAGCCTTGACCTTGCAACCCTTTCATTCCCTACTGTGATATAAAATTTTAAAGGATCTACTATTCTAAATCTTGCAAATGCATCAACTATTAAACGTTTTTGGTCTGATGCAATAACTTCTTCAGGTGGTGTATCTAAATTTAAAATTCTCGTGTCTAGAAAAACAACGTTTTGAATAAAAGGTAATTTAAAATTTAGTCCTGGTTCTGTAATAATTCTTTTAGGGTCACCAAATTGAAGAACAATCGCTTGGTTAGTTTCTTTAACTATAAATAATGTGAAAAATGCCAAAGCACCTATTACAATAATTATTGGTAATAAAATTTTTTGTACTTTCATTAGTTACTTACCTTTTTTTTACCTAGCTCTGGTAGAGGTAAATAAGGAACCACTCCTGAGCCTGCATTTTTTTCTATAATTACTTTATCAATATCTGCTAAAACTTTTTCCATAGTCTCTAAATACATTCTTTCTTGAGTAACCTCTTTTGCTTTCGCATACTCTTCGTAGATAGATATAAATCTACTCGCTTCACCTTCTGCTTGAGCTACAACTTGTTGCTTATACGCTTCTGCTGCTTGCATGATTTTTGCAGCTTCCCCTCTAGCTCTTGGAATAACATCGTTAGCATAAGCCTCTGCTTCATTTTTTGATCTTTCCATATCTGCTCTTGCAGCTTGAACATCTCTAAATGAATCAATTACTTGATTGGGTGGATCAGCTTTTTGAGTTTGTACTTGTGTTATTTGAATACCACTATTGTATTCATCTAATATTTTTTGAATAATTTCCTGTGTTTCAATTTCAATTTTTGCTCTTCCTTCAGTTAAGATTGACTGAATATTACTTTTAGCAACAACTTCTCTCATTGCAGTTTCTGCAGCAGCTTTCACTGTGCTTTCTGGATCTTGAACTTCAAATAAGAACTTGCCTGCATCTTTAATTATCCAGAATACTGAAAAATCGATATTAACTATATTTTCATCACCCGTTAACATTAAACTTTCTTGAGGAATATCTGCTATTCCACCACCTGAAGAAAAACCAGTATCTTTTTCAGCTCTAAAACCAATATCCATTCTATTAACTTTTGTAACTTTCGGCGTTTCAACAGCTTCTACTGGAAATGGAATATGATAATTTAAACCTGGTTGTGTAGTTTTAATAAATTTACCAAATCTAAGAACAACACCCTGTTCGTCAGGTAGTACTCTATATAATCCACTTGCTAGCCATACAAATGCTAGAATAATTAAAATAAGTAAAATTGGTTTTCCACCTGATGAAATTCCACCAGGTAAAAATTTATTTATTTTATTTTGAATATCTCTAATGATTGCATCAATATCAGGCGGTGTAGGTCCAGAACCATTCCCTCCTCCTGGAGGTTTTCCCCATGGACTTCCGCCTCTTCCTTGAAAATCATCTGACATATGACAAAGTATATAATGCCTTTAAT
>JABMNQ010000067.1 GCA_013204495.1 Candidatus Pelagibacter sp. | reverse complement strand
CTTTTATTCCATGCTTCGAACCATTTAGGGTCACTCTCTAAAACATTGTTAAAAACTTTTAATGCATAATTGTAATCTCCATATTGCATGAGCTCTATTCCAAATTCCAACTTTTCAGTTAATTTAATATTATTTGGGTGCTTATTCCAAACAGACCAAATTTTTCTCTCTAACACCTCTGCAGTTTTAGGATTATTAGCAGTTCCAAGTTGATCAAAAAGGTTATTTAAAATATTTTTTTGCGACGATTGAGCAGAGAAAAAAAAATTAAAAAAAACTAAAAATAATATAAAAACTCTCACTATAAAAATATATTTTATTCAATATTGTTTCTCAAGCTTAAAAAGTTTATTTTGAAAGTTGCTTTTTATTTTTTAAAAATAAAAAAAATGCAATAATTTCGTAAAAAAAAGAAAATATTGTAAAAATTATAGGTGTTTTAAAGATATTATAAAGTAATCTATATTTAGGAATTTTTCTCCATAGTAGTAAAAAAGCTTCTGCTCCTCCAATTATATTTTCTCCGTCCTTAATATGAAGTCTACGTAAAAGATTTTTAGCATCTTTTTGGGTTTCTATTTCTGCAGATTTGTTATCTGTAATATCAACCCATTCTATATCTTCGATGTTTTGTTTTTTATATAGATTTATCTCCGAACGACAAATTTTACAGGAATTGTTAAAATAAACTTTCACAAATTATTTTTTTCTTTCCAAGCCTTTATTCCACCTGTCATATTTTTTACATTCTTTAATCCCATTTCTTGCATTGTTTTTGTTGCAAGTGTGCTTTGGCCACCGAGACCACAAAACACTATGTATTCTTTATTTGGATTATTTTTAAACATTTCATTTTCTAATGGGCTGCCATCTGCTAAGTAAAATTCTAACAAGCCTCTTTCTAGATTAACTGCATTTCCTATAGTTTCTGATTCAAAACTATTTTTATCCCTAACATCAATAAATTGAACATTTGGGTCTTTTAATTTTTCTTTAGCCTCATCCACTGAAATATTGCTTATTTCACTAGAAGCTTTCATTAAGTCTTCAAATTTTTTCATTTTATCCTTATTTTTTTATTAATTAGTAAAATTAACTATAATTAGTTAACTTGTATATGTGCGAAATACGTAGATTGAAAATATAATTATAACTACTATCTATTATTTGTGATTGATTTTTTTACCAAGACAGATTTATCAAGAAAAGATGCAGAAAATATCATTTCTGAGACTTTAAATGATTGTGACGATGGTGAGCTATATTTAGAAAACTCTAAAAGTGAATCTATTTTGCTGGATGACAATAAAATCAAAAGCTTGAGTTATAGCTCTGATCTAGGTTATGGCTTAAGAGCTGTAACTGGGGAGGTTATTGCTTATTCTCACTCAAATGAAATTTCAAAAAAATCATTAAAACAATCAGCTAACAACTTAAGTTCTACTCTAAAATCACAAAAGGGGATTTATAACCATGAAATTCCTAAAACAAATGAAAAGCTTTATAAAGATATTAATCCCATAGATGAAAAATCACTTCAATCTAAATTAGAACTTTTAAAGGAAGTTAATAATTATACTAGAGCAAAGGGTGGCATTGTTCAGCAGGTTACAGCAAGCTTTGCAGGAGAATACAAGTCTATAGAAATTATAAGATCGGGTGGAGAGGTATTAACAGATGTTAGGCCTTTAATTCGTTTTAATGTTTCAGTTATGCTTGAAAAAAATGGCAAAAAAGAAACTGGTGTTTACGGAATTGGTGGAAGACAGTCTTATGATGAATACCTTAAAGATGATAACTGGAAAAATGTATGCGATGAAGCATTTAGAATTGCCTCAGTAAATCTAGAAAGCAAACCTGCGCCAGCAGGAGAAATGAAAGTTGTTTTGGGTTCAGGTTGGCCAGCAATACTTATTCATGAAGCCATTGGACATGGGTTAGAGGGTGACTTTAATAGAAAAAAAACATCTGCATTTCACAATTTAATGGGTCAAAGAGTGGCCAGTGAAGGTGTTACGATTATTGATGATGGAACTCTTCATAACAGAAGAGGTAGTTTGACAATTGATGATGAAGGTACACCAACTGAAAAAACTGTTTTAATTGAAAACGGGATATTAAAAAATTTTATGCAAGATCGACTAAATGCAAGATTAATGAATACAAGATCTACAGGCAGTGGCAGAAGAGAAAGCTACAAACATGTTGTTCTTCCAAGAATGAGAAACACCATGATGTTAAATGGAAAATATTCACAGGAAGAGATGATTAAATCAGTTGATAAAGGAATATTTGCAGTAAGTTTTGGTGGTGGACAAGTTGATATTACCTCAGGAAAATTTGTGTTTAACTGTACTGAGGCTTATGAGATTATAAATGGAAAAATAGGCTCTCCTATTAAGGGTGCAACGTTAATTGGTGATGGCCCTTCAATTCTAAAAGAAGTTTCGTTAGTTGGTAATAATATGATGCTTGATCCAGGTATTGGAACTTGTGGTAAGGCCGGGCAAGGGGTTCCCGTTGGTGTTGCTCAACCATCAATTTTAATTGATAAAATGACAGTTGGTGGAACTCAATTATAAATTAGATGGTAAAAGATCAAGAATACTTAAAAAAAACAGCATCTTTTTGTATAGATTTAGCTAAAAAATTAGGAGCAACAGATTCTAGTGCTGCTGTTATGCACTCATTATCGGAGACAGTTAATTTTAGAAATAGAAAACTAGATGAGTCTGATAGATCGGATAGTTTAGCCGTTAGTTTAACAATCTATATTGGTAAAAAAAAATCAAGTATTTCATCATCAAACCTTAATGAAGAAAATATAAAAACTTTAATTGAAAGATGTATTGAAACAACAAAAATTACCCCAGAAGATGAATTTAATTCATTGCCAGATAAAGAATTGCTAGTAGATAAAATTATTGACTTAAATTTATATGATGATGATCATATTGAAAATGATGAAAAAATTGAATATCTAAAAGAGGTTGAGGAAGCAGCGCTTCAAAAAAAAGAAATTATTAATACAGAAACTGGTTTTAGCGAGTCAAAATCTAACTTTATATTGGCAAATAGTGATGGTTTTTTAAATGGGTATAAATCTTCTTCTTTCTCAGCATCTTGTGTTGCAGTTGCCAAAGACTCTAATGGTAAAATGGAAAGAGATTATGAATTTACAAGCACATGCCACTTGCATGATATGCTTAGACCCAAACAAATAGGAACAATTGCTGCTAAAAAAACACTACAAAAACTAAATCCTAAAAAAATAGAAAGTGAAAAGATTAGTATTATATTTGATAGAAGAATCTCTAAAGGAATATTAAGTGTTTTAGCAAGCGCAATATCAGCATCCTCAATAGCGAGAGGCACATCTTTTTTAAAAGATAAAATTAATGAAGAAATATTTTCAACATCAATTAATATTTTTGACAAACCCAATATAGTTAAAGGATTAGGTTCAAGATATTTTGATTCAGAGGGCGTTAAGACTGAAGAATTAAAGCTAGTTGATCAGGGTGTCTTAAAGCACTATTTAGTTGATACTTATAATGGAAAAAAATTAAATCTAAAATCAAATGGTAGAAGTGGCGGAACAAGTAATTTATTTTTTGAAAGAGGATCTATATCATATAAGGAGCTTTTAAAATTAAACCAAAGAGCCCTGTATATTACCGAAACAATAGGGCATGGAAGCAATTTAGTTACAGGAGATTATTCAGTAGGTGCTACAGGGTTTATGATTGAAAATGGAATATTTAAATATCCCGTTAGTGAAATTACAATAGCTGGAAACTTTAATGATATATTTAAGAATATTACCCTTGCAGATGATCTTGAATTTAAATATTCAACAAATGCACCAACAATATTAATAGAGGGTATGGTAGTTGCCGGTAAATGAAGGATTTTTGTGTTATTGGTTCAGGCATATCAGGCTCAACAATTGCAAGCATTCTTAATAAAAAATATTCAGTAGATGTCTATGACAAGGCTAGAGGTGCCGGAGGAAGATCATCAAATAAAAAATTTAATCTCAATAAAAGTTTTGATCACGGTGTTCAATATATTTCTCCAAAAGATATTAAATTTAAAAAATTTGTAAATAATCTTATTTCAAAAAATGTTTTAAAAAAATGGACTGGAAAACATCTTTTTTTAAAAGAGGATATTAAAGAAAATAAAAAACATATTAAAATAATCGGCAAGAATGGAAATAACGCAATTAGTAAATATCTTTTAAAGAATATTGACTGTTATTTTAATAGTGAGATTATTAAAATTTCATACAAGAGTAAAATTTGGGAATTACACTTTAGTGATGGATCCAAAAAGTTTTACAAATCAATAATATTAACATGCCCATTTCCTCAATTAAAAAAATTATCAAAAAAATATATTAAACATTCTTTTATTAACCAAAAAATTAAAATGGATGCCAATATTACAATTATGATGGTTGTTAAAAAAGTTAGAACAAAAATTAGTAGTTATTTTTTTTCGGACCCAGTTTTAGGTTGGGCTGCTTATGAGAATAGTAAAAAAAGGTTTAAGAGCGATTATGATTTATGGACACTACAAAGCACTCATAAATGGGCAAATAAAGTAATCAATAGTAATAGAATTAATAAATTAGGTAATGCAAAAATATTAATAGATAAATTTTTTAAACTCACTGGATTTAAGAAAAGTAAAGTTTTTCACATTCAAAACCATGGATGGAAATATGCATTTAATTCAAAACCATTAAAAATAAAAAGTTATTGGAATGGCTCACTTAGACTAGGAGTTTGTGCGGATTGGTTTGTGGGGTCTAGGCTTGAGTCGGGATGGTTAAGTGCAAGAGACTTATCCTTAAAGATTAAAAAATAATTTTTTACTCATAGTTTTTTAATCTATATTCCCAATTCCCCATTCTTGAATAAGCAACTTTTGTAATTATTGCATTTTTTCTATCATACCAAATATCAAAATCTAATCTTCTATCTTTAGGAATGGTCATATCTTTTGAAGTTAACTTAAAATGATCTACATCAATTATATTTCCATATAATTCAATTTTTTTCTTACCCAAGAAAACAACTATCTGTTCTTTTATGCTCCCTGATATAGGGCTAATTTGAGAATCTGCTTGTAATATTTGATGGTTCCACCAATTACCAATTATATTGTTGCTCCCTGCAAGACCAACATAAGATGAGCCATTAATATCAAATTTATCTTTTTCGGAATTGTAAGTTAGATTTACAAATTTTTCTTTACTGTTTTGTATGGTCTTAGATTCATACGATATAAGTTTATCATCTTTGTATTTTTCTACTCCATAGCCTTCAAGGTTAAATACCTCAATGCCAAATAAATTTACCTTAAATTGAATTTGATTTTTAATTATTGTGACGTTATCTTTTTTATCAAAAAAGTAATAATTGTAGCCAATAACTTCACCATCTTTTAATATTTCCATCTCTATTTTTTGAAAGTCTTGATAGTGAGAAGTGTGGGCAATAAGATTAGGAGTGGACAGTATTAGTGTTAATAAGATTAATAATATTTTTTTCATTAAAGGGTAAGTTAATAGACTTCCCCTTTAGAGGGAAGCAATTTATTAGCTAAGAGAGAATAGTAATTTTGTGAAATATTATTTTCCAGCTTAGATAAATATTTAATAACGATAGCCTTGTAAGTCAGCTATGTATGGAATACACAAAGCTTTATTAGCATATGTTCTTATCAATTAAAAATATCCCAAAATTATCTTGGAGCTCAGAAAGATCGATAAATCTTAAGCCTAAATTTTCTACATTCTTTTTTTTATTATTTGGTTTAACTTTATTTGGTTTAGGAGAGGGGCTATTAATAGTATCATTTGCAGGCGCATCTCCTTGGTCTGTTCTTGCACAAGGTATTGCATCGAAGGTTGATTTTTCCACAGGAATAATAACAATATTTATAAGTATGGTTGTTCTACTTCTTTGGTTGCCATTAAAACAAAAACCTGGAATTGGAACAATTTTAAATGCAATAATTATTGGTTTAATGATTGATGTCTGTATTAAGTTTGCACCAACGCCTGAAAATTATATTTTTCAAATACTATTGGCTATTATCGCTGTACTCACAGTTGGATTGGGTGGAGGGATTTATCTTGTTGCAAATTTAGGCTCAGGACCAAGAGATGGATTAATGGTTGGCTTACAAAAAAAAACAAATTTACCAATTGCTGTAGTTAGAGCATTTATTGAGATTACAGTAATGTCTATAGGTTGGTATTTGGGGGGAATAGTAGGTATTGGAACTTTATTATTTGCTTTTGGAATAGGTCCTTCAGTTGCATTAGGACTATATCTTGTTGAAAAAACTTTTAATTACTAAAGAGGTGTTCCAGATTTTTCGTTCTTTTTTCTCTCAGTTGGATTAAGAATGGCTTTTCTCAATCTAAGTGATTTAGGAGTAATTTCTAAAGCCTCATCAGTATTTAACATACTTAATTGTTCAGCAATTGACATTTGTCTTACTGGCGTAAGCACAACGTTTTCGTCAGTTCCTTGAGTTCTCATGTTTGTTAGTTGCTTACCCTTCATGACATTAATAATCATATCACCAGGTTTTGGAGCTAATCCAACAATCATTCCTTCATAAACAGGGTCATTATGGGTTACAAACATTTCACCTCTTGCCTGTAAGTTAAATATTGCAAATGCAACAGCTTTTCCATTAGCCATTGAAATTAGTGCACCATTTTTTCTTCCATCCATCTCGCCTTCAAATTTGCCATAACCATGAAATATTCTATTAATTACACCAGTGCCTTTTGTCAAAGTCAAAAATCTACTTGTGTAACCCATCAAACCTCTTGTTGGTGCATGAAAGATTAATCTTTTTTTATCTTTACCTGTATCTTTAAGATTAAGCAATTTAGCTTTTCTTCTATTCATTGAATCAATAATTTTTGATGAAAATTCCTCATCAACATCAACCGTAATTTCTTCAATCGGTTCCAATCTGTTACCATTTTCATCTTTTTGATATAAAACTTTTGGAGGACTTACTGTCATTTCAAAACCTTCACGTCTCATTTGTGTTAGTAAGATTTCAAGCATTAACTCACCTCGACCACTAATTACAAAAGCATCTACGTTTGAATTTTGAGAAAAAGAAATTCCAACATTGTTTTGTGCTTCAGTAACTAATCTATCTCTAATTTGAGTACTTGTTAATTTTTTTCCTTCTGTTCCAGCTAAAGGCGAACTATTTACACTTATAGTAATAGACATCGTTGGAGGATCTATTGGAGTTGCTGGAAGGGGATCATTTACTTCAAGATCACAAATCGTGTCCGCAACGTTAGCTTTTTCTAATCCTGCAATTATAACGATATCTCCTGCTTCACCTACTTCAATAGGTACTTTTTTTGTTCCTTCATATCTAAAAATTTTAGTTAATCTGCCTTCGTCAACCTTTTCACCTTTAAGGTTTATTGCTTTAATAGCCTGATTGGCTCTTGCAGTGCCTTGAGATATTTTTCCTACTAAACTTCTACCTAAAAAACTATCCGCATATAATAAAGTAGACAACATTGCGAAAGGTTTAGTTTTATCAAGTGTTTCAGGCTTAACATGCTCTAAAATTAAATCTAATAGTGGGTGTAAATTTTCTCTTGGGCCATCTACCTCTTTGCTTGCCCATCCAGATCTTCCACTTGCATACATAACTGGAAAGTCTAATTGTTCTTCGTTTGCATCTAAACTTACAAATAAGTCAAATGTTTCATCTAAAACTTCATCAGCTCTTTGATCGGCTTTATCTAGTTTGTTAATTACAACAATTGGTTTTAACCCTTGCTTAAGAGCTTTTGCTAATACGAATTTTGTTTGTGGCATTACACCTTCGGCAGAATCAATTAATAATAAAGCACCATCAGCCATATTTAAAACACGCTCTACTTCTGCTGCAAAATCTCTGTGACCAGGTGTATCAATGATATTAATTCTTGTACCTTGCCAATCTATAGAAGCAGGTTTAGCTAGAATAGTAATTCCTCTTTCTTTTTCTAACTCACCAGAGTCCATCAATCTTTCATCCACAACTTCATTTTCTCTAAATGAACCACTTTGCTTCATTAGATTGTCAATCATGGTTGTCTTACCATGGTCAACGTGAGCGATAATTGTTATGTTTCGAATATTGTTACTCATAATTTGACGCTCTTATACATTAATTGAGTCATTTGAAAACTTAAAAAAAATCAATATTTACTGCTTTAAATAGCTTTAATAAAAAATTCAGTTCTTGTGATTATTATAAAAACATATAGATATCGCAGTATAAATTAGACGTATTAAAGGATTAAGAGCATATCTCCTTAAATTTTAAAAAATCTAAATATTTAAATGGAAAATTTTAAATTACTGAAAATCGAAGATTCGTTGAAGAATTCATTGGAAAAAATGAATTTTACTAAACCAACTCCAATTCAAGCAATGGCAATACCGGTTGCTTTGGAAGGAAAAGATATTTTAGGAACAGCCCAAACTGGAACTGGAAAAACATTAGCATTTAGTATCCCACTAATTAATAAATTAATATTAGATAAAAATGCATTTGCATTAGTTATGTGCCCAACTAGAGAACTTGCAACCCAAGTAATGGCTGCAATTAAGAGCATTATTAGTGATAAAATTAATATTAAAACTGCCTTGCTTATTGGTGGAGAAGCAATGCAAAAACAACTTAGACAACTAGGCAATAGATCAAGAATAATTGTTGGAACTCCTGGAAGAATTAATGATCACTTAAAAAGAAAAAGTTTAAATTTATCAGCTACTAAATATTTAGTATTAGATGAAACGGATAGAATGTTAGATATGGGTTTTACCCCACAAATAGAATTGATTCTAAAATTTGTTCCAAAAGATCATCAAACTTTATTATTTTCTGCTACATTACCAGCAAATATTGTTAGAATTTCTGAAAGATATTTAAATAAACCTGAGCGAATTTCTACAGGGTCAACATCAGTTCCTATTGCAAAAATTAAACAAGAAACTCTTCAGGTTTTTAAAGAAAATAAATATGATGAACTAGTAAATCAATTTATAGCTAGAAAAGGATCGATATTAGTTTTTGTTAAAACTAAAAGAGGTGCCGACAAAATGGTTAAGCGTCTTAAAGAAGAAGGTCATTCAGCTGATGCTATTCATGGAGATCTTCGCCAAAGTAAAAGAGATCGAGTAATTAATTCATTTAGAAAAGGCCTTAAAAGAATATTGATAGCAACTGATGTTGCGGCAAGAGGATTAGATATTCCTTTAATTCAGCATGTAATCAATTTTGATTTACCACAAGTACCAGAAGATTATATTCACAGAATTGGAAGAACTGCTAGAGCAGGTAATGAAGGTTCTGCTTTAACTTTTTTAACTCCTGACGATAGATCGATGTGGAACGAAATTAGCAAATTAATTGATCCAAACTTTAAACCTGCATCACGTGGAGCAAGAGGAGATTCAAGAGGAGGCAAAAGAGGAAAAGCTCCTTACAATAAAAAAAGAAAATTTAGAGATGAAAAAAGATCTAGCTTCGGTGATAAATCAAAGCCATCTAGTTTTGGAAGATCAAGCTCACCATCAAGAGATGGAGAAAAAAAAAGTTTTGGTTATAAAGGAAAATCTAGTTTTACTAAAAAAGATGACTCGAAACCAACTGGTTTCACAAATAATCCAAAATACTTTGGAAAAAAAACATCTGAAAGTTCACCAACTAGTGGAGAGAAAAAAAGCTCTAGTTTTGATGGAAAGAAGAAGTTTAAAAGCAGAAGTGATAGACCTAAAAGCTTTACCTTTAAGAAACATAGTCAAAAAAGAAACGAACCTTAAGATTTCTTAGTTTTTTCTTTTTTTTGCTTTCTTTTTTCTTTCAAGCTTAATTTTGGTTTTTTGGCAGTACTAGAATCTTTAAATGATTTTCCACTGTATCTTTTTGACATATTTCAATCTTATAGCACTTTAATAAAAAAAAGGGCATCTAAAAAGATGGCCTGTAAATTCTTTTTTAAAAAGAGTAGGATTACATGCCCATAGGATAGTTTAAAAGTATTGATTTACTTATACTTTTTTAAATTGTTCATCACTGTTCATCTTTTTTCTACCCCCAATCCCAAAGCAATCCAAAAGATGACTTCATTAAAACTAAAGTTAAATTAGAAAATGACTAT
>JABMNQ010000066.1 GCA_013204495.1 Candidatus Pelagibacter sp. | reverse complement strand
CTTGCAATGGCACTCTTATGAGGTTGATGGTCTTGATGACAACAAAGATGTAACAATTTTAGCTTCGTCTCCGGTTACTAAATATCAAATTTTTAAATATCAAAGTCATGCTTATGGAATTCAATTTCATATAGAAATTAAAGATACAACAGTTAACGAATGGGGATGTGTTCCAGAATATAAGCAGGCTTTAGAGGATCAATTAGGTGAGGGAGCTCTTGATAAATTTGATCAAGCTGCAAAAGACAATATACAAAGTATGAATGACTACTCTAGAATTTTATACTCTAATTTCAGAGATAAAATTATTTCTAAATAATATTTATTTTTTTCTTCCTTTAAGGCCAAGCTTATCGCTATGCCTTAATCTTAGAATTACAATTGCAGATGCAATAAGAACTATTGCAACAGCTTCATAAACTAATGCAGAAGGGCCCATTTCTTTGCCTTGTAAGATGATAAATCTAGCTAATGCAGTGATCGCAATCAAAAGAGGTAGAGTTATACTTATGGATTGTTGATCCCAGAACACTCTAACCATTGCTAATACCTCTAAGTATAGAAACATTAAAAGTAGATCAGCCAATGTTACAGACTGATTTAAAAACATATTTTTAATTTCTATACCAACAGCAATAACTGTGCTTATTAAAATAATGCTTAATAGTGCAAGTTGTAGAGTTTTAGCAATTTTTTCCATTATTTAACCTTACTAAAAGGTAGCCACTTTTCAAACACTGATTTAGCAGGCCCATCATAAGGAATAGAATAAGAGTTGGTATTTGTTAAAACTTCAATACCTTTTGAAAATACAAAGATAAAGACAACCACAAAAACTATTACCATTATTTTGAAAGGATCAAAGTTTTTTGTCTCAAACACACTATTAGATTTTCTCTCTGCTTTATGAAATTGCTTGAAGGTCATATACACTGCAAATATTAAACCAATGTGAGCGATATAGAGGCCAGCCCAACCAAATGCAAATGTTGTGTAAGAAAATATATATAGACTAAAAACTGTCGTCCAAACGAAACTTAAAACTAATAAAATTTGTAACCTCACAGATCTTGGTAAAGATCTCAGGTCATTTTTACTATCATCAAATAAAATATTCGCAGCATCTTGCATCCAATTTTTTAATGATTCCATGATGACAGATTAAATATTTTTAAACTTTAATAAAGGTTAATTTTTTCATAATTTTTTAGATTAAATTAGCTTTTATTACACTTTCTATACTTAAAGAGCTTTGAGCTCCAGAAATAAAATCTTTTCCAATTTCAAAAAAAGGCACTCCATTAATTTCTTTCTCTCTAGCAATGACAATATAAGAATTAACTTTTTTTATATTTTCTGTATTAAAAAAATTATTTATCGTTTCTTTTTTAATATTAAATTCTTTTCCAATATTGATTAAAATTTCTTTATTTCCAATATCAAGACCTTCAACAAAATATGATTGATATATTCTTTCTTTAACTTCATTTTGTGTATTTGTTAATTCGGCTAATTTTATTAACAGGTGAGAAAGTAGTGTATTGGGTGTTTTTTTAATACTATTCAAGTTAAAATTAAGACCCTCTTTGCTAGCTTCTTCGGTCATTCGGTCGTACATTGGTTGAGCAAACTCTTTACCACCAAATTTTATTTGTAAATATTCATTTCTATCAATTCCTTCTATTGGCATATCAGGATTTAATTGAAAAGGAATGTGTTCAATTTCAAACTTAGTTTCAGGAAAGGCCTTTAAAGCTTTATTTAATTTAGTTTGACCAATAAAACACCAGCCGCAAATTGTGTCTGCAAATACTTTTATAATCATTTCTTTAATTAAACTTTGTAACTATTTTAGGTATATGATTTTTAAAATTAAAAAAACCTTTATTACAAAATTGCCAAGAAAACTGGTCTATTTCTCGATATAAAAACTCAATATTATTTAATTGATTAAGTTCTAAGTAATATAAACTTTCTCCAACAGTTGGATAAAGCGCATAAACTTTCTCATCAGTATTCTTAAGATCGGAAATATCAATTATGTCTGATGCAATTGATTTTTCTTTGAGTCTTTTTAGTTGGTCATTAATTAAATGAGTTTTAAAATTTAACACATTATCACTTAATTTAATTTGTCTATTTTCATTCTTATTTGAAACTATTAATATTTTTTTAAAGTTTTGATCTTTAAAATCTGTAAATTCAAATGAAAGGTTGTTATCAAATATTAATAATACTTTGTCTTCTAATAAAGTGGGATTACTAAAACTCTTTTCTATAATTGAGTAATTCTTTTCTGTAGTTTTTGGTTCTGCTACTTCATTTATTTTTATATTTTGAAAACGATTATTGGTAAATTTTTTTATATTCCATTCAGTTGCTAAATAATTTTTACCTTGTGTTTGAATTCCAGAAACCCATCTCCAGCCTAAAGTATTAGATGCAGCATCACCATCAAGGAGGTGTTTCATAAAAAATTCAGCTCCTAGTTGCCAAGGTAAATTTAATGTAAAAACCCAAATACTTGCAAACCACATTCGAGCATGATTATGAAGATGGTTAAAATTTTTAAGCTCATTTACCCACTCATTAAAACATTCAATATTTGTGCTGCCTTCTATAGCGTCTAAGTAATTTTTATTATCTTTAAAGTTTTCTTTAATACCTGTTAATTCTTTTAAATAATCGCCCCAAACACTTGGCCTTAATTCTAGGCATCCTTTCCAATAAACTCGCCATAAAACCTCTTGAATAAATTTTTCATT
>JABMNQ010000065.1 GCA_013204495.1 Candidatus Pelagibacter sp. | reverse complement strand
TTTCATATATCCACCTGTAGTTGATAGGTTAGGAGTTATCCCAGTGTCTCCAAGCTCTAAATGGTGTGACTCCTTTTTAAGATGTAGTTGTTTTATTATAAGATCTACAAGCTCTTCTTTTTGATTATCAGTTTGTAAAAGATGTCTAATGCTAATTCCAGTATTGCCAAATAAACACAATCTTAAATCACCCCTAGAAGTAACTCTTAATCTATTACATGTTTTGCAAAAATCTTTAGAGTAGGGGGCAATTAATCCAAATTTACCGTTGTATTCCGGATGAATAAAATTTAATGCAGGGCCTGCATCTTTCCCATATGTTTGATGTATCCAGTTATTTTTTTCTAAATAATCTTTAAATATTTTTGAAGAAACATGGTTTTGTTTGAAATAATCTAAATTATCACCAGTTTGCATTAATTCTATAAACCTAAAATCAATTTTATTATCTTTTATAAAACTTCCAAATTTTTCAAAATCCTCATAGGTATCGTTGATACCTTTAAGCAAAACAGCATTAACTTTTATACTTTTGAAATTTAATTCTTGTAAAATTTTTATGCCTTCTAAAATTTCTGGGAGCCTGTCATGACCCGTTAGTTTTTTAAAAGTTTCTCTATTTAAACTGTCTATACTAATATTAATTCCATCTAAACCAATCTCATATAGTTGTTGGGCAATTTTATTTAATTGATAGCCATTAGTGGTCATTGTTATTTTAGGTATATTTGAATTCTCCTTCATATCTTTAAGAATATCAAAAAAATCTTTTCTAACGGTTGGTTCTCCACCTGTTAGTCTTATTTTGCAAACACCTAGTTCGGATAAAGCTTTTGCTAGTCTTGATATTTCTGCAGCAGACATGAAGCTTCTCATATCTCCAGGGTTTTTTTTGTAACCTTGTGGCAAACAGTAGGAGCACTTATAATTACAGACGTCTGTGATCGATAGTCTTATGTAAGGAAATTTTCTCCCAAATGTGTCACTTAATATTTTCATTCTATTATTGATACAATATATTATAATAAAAATATATGAGCAAAATTATTACAGACAGTGACCTTGGTAAATTTAAAAAGGATGGTGCAATTCTAATTAAAGGTAAATTTAATAGAGCCTGGATTGAAAAATTAAAGAAAGGAATTCAAAACGCAAAAAATAATCCTAGCCCTAGATTTGTAAATCACACAAAAGACAAAAAACTTCCTGGTTATTATGAAGACTTTTGGACGTGGAATTTGCATCAAGAATTTGAGGATTTTGTTTATAATTCTCCAACAGCTAAAATTGCAGCTGAACTTTTGGAGGCAAAAAAAATTAACTTAGTGATGGATAATTGGTTTTTTAGGGAAGAGGGATCGAAGTCATCACCACCTTTTCATCACGATATATCATATTTTGATTTTGAAGGATCCATGTGTGTATTGTGGATACCACTTGAGTCTGTAAAAAAGGAAGATGGCATAGCTTGGGTTAAAGGGTCTCATTTATGGAATAGATTATTTTTAAGAACTAGATTTAATGATGGCCACCATGTCGATGGTGAGTCTGGAATCATTAATGGGAAAAAATATGAATTAACTCCCAACATATTAGAAAACAAAGATGATTATGAATTTTTACAATGGGATTTAGAAGTTGGTGACTGTATTTATTTTGATATTAGAACACTACATGGAGGATTAAATACTGTTTCACCTAAAAAAGATATTCATAGATATACATTGAGAATGGCAAAAGAAAATTCAAAAATTATTTATAGAGGAGATTGGGCTAGAGAAGAAAGAGCTATTATGGAAAATAATGGTTATAAAAATGGTGATGATTTATCTGGTAAAATGTTTCCAACTTTATTTGAAGCGAATTAACTTCCAGTTTATAACAACTGGAAGTTAATATAAATAATTAACCAGCAGGTTTATAGCCAGCCATAGCTTTAGCAGCAAGCTCAGCTGTTTTGTTCATATCCATCTCTTCAAGAATAACCATATTTTCTACTGTTCCACTAGCTTCCACAGCTAATTTTATAGCAGCAAAATTTTCATAAGGCATGTCTCCTGAGGTGACTGCAACGAAATCATAAGGACCCCTCGTAATATAAAAAGATTCAAATGTTCCATCTACTGCTTCAGTTAATGCTTTTACTGCTGTTGATCTATCTTGCTTAGGGTCCTTCATAAAACCTTGGAAGGCCTTTGCTGTATAATTGCCCATTACAATATATTTTTTCATAAGTTTCTCCTTTATTAATCTGAAACATTAAAACATATTTTTTTAAAATTTGTCAATTTAAAGAAATTATATTTTTGTTAAAAATTAAAAAATTTTTCAACTTATGGTTTATTAAATTAAAATATTTTATAAATATTAAAATTTAATTTTTTCAAACATCTTTGTTTTTAGAGATTTATTTGCAGCTGCAGCTAGAATTAAAGATCTTCTTCCATCTTCAAAATCTGCAATAGGTTTTTTTTTTGTTTTGCATAGTTTTGCAAGATCATTTAATTGGATTTTGTATGCCTCAGAATATCTTTCTATAAAAAAAGTCTTAAAAAGAGATTTGTTATTTGTTGAATTTTTAGAATAAATTGCAGTCTCCAAATCTCTCTGATTATCAGAAATTATCATTCCTTTATTTCCAAAAAGTTCAACTCTTTGATCGTATCCAAAGCTACAGTGTCGTGAATTTGTAATAATACACTGAACACCTTTTTTAGATCTCATTATAACAGTTGCTAACTCTAAATCTTTTACTCTTCTAAATTTTTTATCTGAAAAATATTTACCTGTAGCAAAAATAGATTCAAACTCGTCTGAACCAGTATAATATCTAGCTAAATCAAAATCGTGTATCATCATATCTTTAAAAATACCTCCAGAAGTCTTCAAATAACTTAAAGGAGGTGGGGCAGGGTCACGGCTTGTAATTATTATCTTTTCTAGTTTGCCTATCTTACCTTTAATTAAGTTTTTCCTTAAAGAGTTGTGAGCCGGATCATATCTTCTATTAAATCCTATTTGAATTTTAGGATTGTATTTCGCAATATTTTTTTTACATTGATTAATTTTTTTTAAATCTAAATCTAAAGGTTTTTCACAGAAAACAATTTTCTTATTTTTAACTGCTTCTTCTATAAATTTTAAGTGAGTATTTGTACTTGTTGCTATGAAGATACTTTTAATATTTTTATCTTTAAAGGCTATATTAGGGTCTTTAATAGCAATACATTGATATTTTTTTGATAATTTTTTTGTTAAATTTTCATCTAAATCGAAAATATATTTTAAATTAAATTCAGGATGATTGATTAAATTTTCAGCATGCATTCGGCCAATTCTGCCAAGGCCGAATAGAGCTATATTTATTATATTTTTACCCATCTTTTTCTTTTAGAGGAAATTTTACATGCATTTATAAATTTTGCAGTTTCTAATCCCTCATCTTCATTTGGATAAAAAAATCTTTTCTTAGATTTACTTTTAATTGAATCTGCAAACTCTCTATAGATGTTCGCAAAAGCATCTAAGTAACCCTCTGGATGCCCAAATTTGATTCTAGAAAATTTTGTAGAAAATCCTGCGTTATGAAAACCTCTCTCCAATAACTTAACTGCACCTTTTGCTGGGTTTAACTTTAGATAGTTAGGGTCATTCTGTACCCACTCCAAACTTCCTTTGGTACCAAATATTCTTATTCTTAAACCATAAACTCCACCTCTTGCCATCACACTTGTCCAAAACATTCCTTTAGCTCCATTTGCAAAGTTAATCATCACTTGAGCATTATCATCCATCTTAATTTTATTTGAAATTTGTTTTATGTCAGCAAAAACAGTTTTTCCCTTTAATCCAGAAATATATGATGCCAAATGATAAGAATGTGTTCCAATCTCATTAAGGACAGCTGAAGCACCAACAATCTTATTATCTAATTTCCATTTTAATTTTTTCTTTGCATTTTTTGAAGTTATATTTTCTCCTCCAGACCAATCCTGAATATATTCAACATTAAGATATTCAACTTTTCCTATCTTTCCTTTTTCAACCAGAACCTTAGCTTCTCTGACCATGGGGTAGGCAGAATAATTATGAGTTAGGGCGTACTTAATTTTTTTATTAGATTTAATTTTTTTATATAATTTTTTGGCTTGATCCAAATTCCCTGCGAATGGTTTGTCAGAAATAATGTGAATATCTTTATCAATAAATTTTTCTGCAATAATTTGGTGACTTGCTGGAGGTGTCATTATGGATACAACTTCAATACCATCTTCTCTTTTTGACTCTTTATCTGCCATTTCTTTATAATTTGAGTAGCATCTATCTTTTGCAATCCCAATACTTTGCCCGAAACTAACTGATAATTTTGAATTTCTTGAAAAAACACCAGCAATTATCTCATATTGATTGTCAAATCTTGCAGAAATTCTATGTACATTACCAATCCAAGATTTTGGACCCCCACCAACTATTCCTAAAGATAATTTTTTTGTTTTCATTGTGTTTACAGTTTCATATATCATAACAAAAAAAAATATTATGTCAGTAAAATTAGGAATAGCGCCTATAGCATGGAGCAATGATGATATGCCAGAACTTGGAGGTGATACTTCTCTAGAACAATGCCTTTCAGAGGCCAGTGAAGCTGGTTTTTCAGGAATAGAGTCTGGTGGGAAGTTTCCAAAAAAATCAGATGAATTAATACCTATGCTGGAAAAACATAACCTAAAACTATGTTCTGGATGGTATGGGGCCAATCTAAGAAAAAATTCAGTGAAAGACGAAATTAAATTAATACAAGAACAATTAATTCTTTTTAAGAACTGTAAAGCACCCTGTATTGTTTTTGCCGAAGTGTCTGGTTCAATAGCAGGTGATCAATCAAGAGCATTATCAACAAGACCACAAATGGATAATGATGGATGGAAAGATTTTTGTAAAAAAATATCAGAAATTGGTAAATATCTTGAAGATCAAGGTATGCCTTTAGCATATCACCATCACATGGGCACAGTTATTGAAACACAAAAAGATACTGAAAGGTTATTAGAAAGCACGTCAGAACAGGTTAAATTAATTTTAGATACTGGACACATGTTATTTGCTAATGGAAATTCCTTAGAAACTTATGATAAATTTAAAGATAGAATTATTCATATTCACTGCAAAGACATGAGAAAAAATATTTTAGATAAATCTTTGAACGAAGATTTAAGTTTTAGACAGGCATTTTTAGAAGGTGCTTTTACAGTACCCGGTGATGGTTACATCGATTATAAGCCATTTTTTGATCTTTTAAAAAAAAATAATTATTCTGGATGGCTTGTTGTTGAAGCAGAGCAGGATCCGAGTAAAGCAAATCCATTAGAGTATGCCAAAATAGGTTTTAATTATTTAACTAAAACTTGTGAAGAGTCAAATTTACAAATTATTAAGTAATTTTATAATTTAACTATTTTAGATTTTTCAATTTTGTTATCAAAAAAATCAATAATATTTTGAATTGTTTCTTTACCCATTCTAATCATGCACTCTTCTGTAAACGCAGCAGTATGAGGGCTTAAAAATACTTTATCATTTTTTAATAAAGGATTATTTTTTTCTGGCGGCTCTATTTCAAATACATCCAATCCTGCACCAAAAATTAAATCTTCATTTAATGCTTGATCTAGATCGTATTCATTTATTATTCCACCTCTAGCAGCGTTAATAATAATACAATTTTTTTTCATTGTTTTTAATAAATCTAAATTGATCATATTTTTTGTTTCATCATTTAAAGGTATATGAAGTGAGATAGCATCCATAGTCTTTACAGCTTCTTTCAAGTCTTCAACTTTTTTCCCACCCAAAGATTCAATTTTTTCAGCAGAAATAAATGGGTCATAAACAAAAATATTCATTTCAAAACCCAAACATCTCTTAATCAAACATTGACCAATCCTACCAAATCCAGCAATTAAGATGTTTTTACCCCATATTTCTATAGTTTTTGGCAATTTATTTCTGTCAATAAAATTACCTTTTTTAACACAGTCATCATACATATTTTTTCTTTTGGAAATACTGAGAAGCATAAACAATACATGTTCTGCTACTGCTACCGCATTTGCAGTTGCCGTTATTGCAATTGTAATATCATTTTTTTTACAAGTATCTAAATCAATATTGTCATAACCAACCCCATGTCTTGAAATAATTTTTAATTTTTTTCCAAGATTTATAATTTCACCAGATAACTTTGCAGTTCTTAAAGAAGCTCCATCACAATCTACAATTTTTTCTTTTAAAGATGGATCATTAATATCTTCAATTATTTCAAACTCGTAGTCAGGATGGTCTATTAATAATTTAGGACCTGCTTCATTTATATTTTGGATAATTAAAATTTTTTTCATAAAAAATATATACTTTGATTATTAAGAAAACTAAATAAGATTAATTAAATCTTTTTTGGTTCCTTTGAATGTTGGTATTGTATATTTAAAGGCATATTTTCTTGGAATACATTTCTTTTTAGCCTTTTCCCATAAACCTAGCCATTGTTTATAGTTGATAATTTTTAGGTTTTTTTTACTTTTACTTCTTACATAAAAGCTAGGCAAAGGTTCTCTTCCTGAGGGCTGACCAGCTTTATTATATCTTAAGTCTGCACTAATTCTAAAATTATTAGATTTATTTGGTAGTGAGCAATGAACAGAATGCTTGTGTAGTAATATAATGTCTCCAACATTAGCTTCTAATGCTACTGCTTTATGTTTGTCTATTATTTCACTATTTTTAATTTGAACTTCACCATTAGAGTTTGATATGTGATTTAATAGTCCTAATTTGTTGAATTTACTTACTGTAATCATACAACCATTTTTAATAGTTGTTCTGGTAAAAGGAATCCAGACCGTAACCATATCTGTTAATCTTTGACCCTTTTTAGATAGCACTGCAGCATCTTGGTGCCAGGGTGTTCTACCGCTTAAACCATTAAAGATAGATTTTTTTTGTAATTTTTTTTCAGGTTGCTTGATACGAGTATTTTGAACTGGATTAGATAAAACTTCAGGACCTAAAATTTTTTCAACAACATTTAAAATCTTTTTATTATTAATCAAATTCCATAAAGAATTAGTTGCAAAATAATCGCTATCTTTTTTTACATGATCTCTTGGAAGTCGGGTATTAAAATACTGATCAAGATCATGTATTTTTAATTTAGATATATAGGTATATTTTTTTTTAAAATCATATTTCAAAACTTTTTGGTGAAGTTTTTTTGACACAAATTTTATTATCAATTCATTCATGACAAACTCCATATCATTTAAGATTGGCTTAAGATCATAATCAAAATTTAAAACATTCTTAATTTTGAGGTAACCATGTTTTTCTAAAAGAGTTTTATAATTTTTATTCATATCTAATATCTATTTAATCAAATAATTTGAGTCATGAAAAGAGCTAAGCATTTTTTTATTATTATCAGAAATTTTTGGGTAATATTTATTGCCCTTAAAGCTCCATATGACAGGTTTATTTAAAGCATAACTTCCATATATAAAATACCTCTTTTCATTTCTAAATTCCTTAAATTTTCTTACACCATGATAAGAATTAGGAGTTGATTGAAAAAATATAATAGTTCCTTTTTTTGGGGTAAATTCCTTAATTACATCTAACTTCTTAATATTTGGAAACCTTCTAAAGCTTTTTCTTAAATCTTTGGTACCCTTTTTTTTATATAGAGTCAATGATCCACCATTTTTTTTTGGTATATCATTTAGATAAATTAAAAAATTAAATAAACGTGTAATATCATCTCTATGAGGTCTTAGTTGATACCCACTCTTAGAAACTGAGAAATCTATATCTAAATTAACTTTAGGATTTTTATAACTGTTACCCAATATTTTTTGTAATTCAGATGAGGTTACTTTATTTTTCGGTGTAAATTTTTTTTCATTAAATATTTCTGGTACAAATACATTAGACCATGAACTTTCCTTAAATTTTTGAGAAAATATTTTTTCTATTCTTTTATAAAAAATTTTACTATTAAAATGTCTGAAAATTTTTTGTGAAACGTTAGACTTCTTTAGATATTTATAAAAATTTTTTGAACCTTTATTAATCCTACTTCTTCCACCCATAATCGTATCATCAAAGGAATTCATATCTTGAATCTCTTTAATTAACTGATCACATAGTTTTTTAGAAAGGGCCTTATCACCAGTTAAGACTGGAAAATTATTCTCTAATTTTTTCAATTTTGTTAATTGAATCATTTATTCAAATAAACATTCCTTCTTTAATTTTGATCATTTTATACATTAAATCGTTTAAAGGTGTTTCAATTCCATGACCTTTAGCAATTTTTGAAACCGCACCACTAATAAAGTCAATTTCAGATTTTCTCTTATAAAAAATATCGAATGCCATTGATGATTTATTAGTTTGTTTTGAATCAACAATTTTATTAAACATATCCAAACATTGATCCTCAGATACTTCAACACCATCAGCTAAAGCAACTTTTCTTGTTTCTAAAATAATTTGTTTACCTAAAGCTCTTGAAGTTAGTTGCTCTTTATTATCTATATAAAGTTCAGTATGATTGAGGTCAAAAATCGCAGATAATGGCCCAATAGCTGTTAATGCAAATAATTTCATCCATTTTCTTTTTTTAATATTTTCTGATGCGATTGTTTCCAAACCATAAGCCGTAAAAGTTTCTGCAACATCTTTTACTCTTTCACTCATACCACCTTTATCATACTCTCCAATCCAAGAGGGTAAGCCTGCATGATTTTTAATATGTCCAGGTCCTAAAATATTTGCTCCTTGGGTAGTCGTGCCTCCAAGGACTTTCTCTTTACCAATAATTTCTTGCATAATTGCTTCATGACCAATTCCATTTTGAAAAGACATTAAAACTGTTTTTTCTCCAACAATATTCTTAATGCTATTCAAAGCTGGTATTAAGGCTGTTGCTTTGCACATTACAATTATAGCATCAACTTTTTCTAAGTTAGAAGTATCTGTTGTTGCTTTTACTTTTATAAATCTATCACCACCATGACCATCCATTTTTAAGCCATTGTTATTTATTGCATCAACATGTTCTTTCCATACGTCAATTAAAATTACGTCTAAACCTTTTTCAGCCAAAAGGCCTCCAAATAAACATCCCATTGCTCCTGCACCAAGAACTGCTACTTTTAAATCTTTATTAATCATTGATAATTTCTTTCATTGTTATAAATAGGTATAGATATTATATATAATTCTTATAGACATCAAGAATAATAATAAATAAAATTGACTAAAAAAATAGGAATAAATAGATGCAATTAAAAATTGAAAAAGCAGATTTTAAAGAAATTTCTTTAGACAAAATTTCAGAAGCACTTCAGAGTGGATTAATAAAAAATTATCATCAAGTAGACGTTTCCGTACAAGATTGTCCTAATTTAAAAGAGTGGGGATGTCCAGCTGAAGGGATAAGTGGAAATGAAAGAATTATAGATGTAGGTGGAGAGCCCTATATGCATGACCCAAAGCATTTGGGTGCTGAATTTGATTATGAAGAAATTTCAAAAAAAATTGGATCTGAAAAATCTTATGCATTAGGTGCTGGTTCAGGTGCAATGTCATGCCTGGATGGTCATTGTGGAGAACTAGTGATTAATGAAAATTTAATTACCTCTGAATCAAAATCAATCATAGCAAGAGTTGGAACAAACAAAGAGTGTATTGCTGAAAAATATACAGCAAGGAAACATGGTGGGTTAGGAAATGTTTATTATACAGATGGCGTTAAAGGAAAAGTTATAAAAATTAAAATAAAAGGTAGATCTGGAGATCAAGGCTCTCTTCCTCAAGCAATGAGGAAAGCTTTGTCTGATAATTTACCAATTAAAGATAATGAACATATTGCTTTAGCTGGTGTTTTTAGAATTTTAAAAGGACAAATTAAATCACACGTGCAGCCTGACTACGCTGATATTAAGCATGAATACTATGATACCAAGCAAATGAAATGTGTAAAAGATTTTTTACAATTTTATGAGCCTGTTGGCCCTGAGCTACAAGGTTATAGCGTACTCTGGACAGGAGATCCTACTGGAGGCAACCTTGATTTAAGAGAATCTGGTGAGCACACACATTTTCACTCCTATACTAAAGAAAATGTAGCTGGTCATTATCATTTTGATGTAACTCCTAATGATATTGAATATGAAGGTTATTTTAATATTGCTAAAGAAGTTCACAGAGTTAATAATATCTACAAAGAACTTCGAGATAAAAATTAGATGATAAAAAAGATTAAAAAAAAATCTTCCACATTTACTTTTAAAAAGAGCCCTTACACAAAAGAAATTCAAAAAAGAATAAATATAGCAGAAATTTCATTGGGAGATTTTGCTGGAAGAATGTCTAATGATTTACTTAAATGGTTTTCTTTAACTGCACAGCATTGGATTATGTTGCATATGGTCATGCTTGCTTATTACAAGAATGAAACAATAACTAAAAATCAACTTTTAAAGTTTATTGAAAAATCTTACCTAACATCAAATGTTTATATCGATACAGCTATTAAAAGAGGATATTTTAGGATTATTAGAAACCAAGAAGACAAAAGATCAATATTTATTTTACCATCAGTCGTAACAATAAAAACATTCGAAGAATTTTTAGATAGAAGAGAATTTTTATACAAAGAGGTTTAGAAATGAAAAATATTTATACGTGGGGGGCGAAACCAGTAAAAAGAACTACAACAGTTGCAGATTTAAAAGCTGCAAAAGGAAAAAAAAAATTCACACAAGTTACTTCAAATTCTATTGATGAAGCAGCAGCAGCAGAAAAGGCTGGTTTTGACATGATTATTTGCCAAGCTAAAAATGTTTTAAAAGTAAGAGAGGGTTCTAAGAATTTATTTTTAACAGCTTCATTAGTTCTAAACGAATATGTGACAGAAGAGGATATAATGAGGGGTGCTTTCAAGGCATTAGAAGAAGGTGCAGACGCTGTAATGACACCAAGAAGTATGGATATTGTAGAAATGTTATCCAAAGAAGATGTTCCTGTAATGGGACATCTTGGTTTAGTTCCAAGAAAATCAACATCTTTTGGTGGATTAAGAGCAATAGGAAAAACTTCAGAGGAAGCACTTGAGTTATTTCAAAAATTTAAAAGATTAGAAGATGCAGGTGCATTTTCTGCTGAATGTGAAGTTATACCAGAAAATGTTATGGGTGAAATTTCTAAAAGAACAAATATTGTGACTGTATCTTTGGGTGCAGGTACAAAAGCAGATGTAATGTATTTATTTATGGAAGATATTTGTGGTGAAAGTGAAAATCCTCCACGTCATGCAAAAGCTTATGGAAATATTTTGAAACTACGAAATCAAATTAAATCAGAAAGAGTTAATGCATTGAAAGCATTTAAAAAAGAATCAATGACAGGAAAGTTTCCAGCTTTAAAGAATTCAACAAATTTGAACAAAGAAGATTTTGAAATTTTTTTAAATCAGCTAGATTAATAAGCTTTAGATTCTTCTTTTTTAGAAAAACCTTTCATTTTATCAACTATAGCTTTTGAACCAGCGCCCAATGTTCTTTGATCAGCACCTATAGTTACAAAATTAAAACCTTTATCAATCATTTTTTGTGCATACTCAGGTGTACCATTATGAATTCCAGCAAAAATATTATTTTTCTTTGCATGTTCTAATATTCTTAAAATTTCAGAATAAGCTTTTGTATCTTCTGGTCTATCAAAACCAGGCTCTTCACCAATAGCTAAACTTAAATCAGCTGGACCAACATAAATTCCATCAAGTCCAGGTGTTGACATTATCTCATCAAGTTTTTTTAAAGATTCTTTTGTTTCAATCATTGCAAGTTTAAGCATTTCATCATTTGAATGTTTTGCATAATCAGATCCACCATATATTAAACCCCTTGCAGGACCAAAACTTCTATAACCATGAGGTGGGTACATACATGCTTGAACAAATCTTTCCGCTTCTTCTTTGTTACTTACCATCGGGCATATAATTCCATAACAACCAGAATCTAAAATTTTCATTATCTGTCCTGGTTCATTCCAATTAACTCTTGCAAGTGGCGTTACATCTGTTGTTGATATAGTTTGTAACATTGGTAATGCATTAGTGTAGTCAACTAAGCCATGCTGCATATCAATTGTAAGTGAGTCCCAACCTTGATGTGCCATTACTTCTGCTGAAACAGTGCTTGGAATTTGTAACCATCCATTAATTACAGGTTTGCCTGCCTTCATCATTTCTTTAATTTTATTTTTTCTCATAATTATATTTTTAAACCCATGTGAGTATATTTAACATTCAAGTATCTTTGATTGCACCAGATCCACCTTCACGTCCATAACCAGTTTGTTTTATGCCACCAAAAGGAGCTTCAGCAAGTGCAACTACCCCTGTGTTAACAGCAACAACTCCGGATTCTAATTTCTCAGAACCAATATGAGCTTTGTCCATTGAGTTCGTATAAAGATAACTACATAAGCCTAAATCGTTATCATTAGCTCTTTCAATAACCTCATCAAAAGTTTTAAATGTTAATATTGGTACTAGTGGACCAAAAGGCTCTTCTTTCATAATTGTGAAATTATCTTTAACATCATCAAAAACTGTTGGTTCGTAATAGTAACCTTTATTAAAACCAGAAGGTCTTTTTCCACCCATTAAAACTTTAGCACCTTCATTTTTAGTGGTCTCAACTAATTTTTCTATTTCCTCTAATCTTTTAGCTGTGGATAGTGGTCCCAATTCAACACCTTCATCCATTCCATTACCAATTTTAAGTTTTTTTGCTCTATCCATAAAAGCACTAACAAATTCATCTTTTCTATTTTCTTGAATATAAAATCTATTAGGTGAAATACAAACTTGACCATTGTTTCTAAATTTACCAGCTATTGCTATATCGGCCACTTTATTAATATCCACATCTTCACATACTATAAAGGGAGAGTGCCCACTTAACTCCATTGTAACTCTTTGAACTTTATCAGCTGCTTTTTTTAAAATTATTTTACCAACTCTTGTTGAGCCTGTAATTGAAACTTTTTTAACTATATCAGAGTCCATTAATTCATTTGAAATTTCTGCTGGATCACCAGACAAAAGATTTATAACCCCATCAGGAACACCAGCTTCTTTACAAATATTTACCAATTCCATAACAGCTCCAGGAGTAATTGTATCTGGTTTACAAATAACAGAACAACCTGCTGCTAAAGCAGTTGAAATTTTTCTTGACGCTAAAACGATTGGAAAATTCCAAGGTATTAAAGCAGCTACCACACCTACTGGCTGATAGTAAACATGCACTCTAGTATCAGGAAATCTACTTTGTTGTGTTTGTCCATAAATTCTTTTTGTTTCTTCAGCGTTCCATTCAAAAATATCAGCTCCACCACCAACTTCTCCAACACCTTCTGCAAGTGGTTTTCCAACTTCAAGTGTTAACCATTTAGCAAGAACATCTTTTCTCTCTCTCATTAAGTCTGCAATTTTTCTAAGTACATAAGATCTTTGCCAAGGAGTGGTATTTTTCCAAACTTCGAAACCTTTTTCTGCAGATTTTAATGCTTTTTGTACATCTACCGAAGATGCTTTTGAGGCTTTTCCAATTACCTCTTCAGTAGCTGGGTTAATAACATCATAAGTTTCTTTTTTTTCTGCTTGT
>JABMNQ010000007.1 GCA_013204495.1 Candidatus Pelagibacter sp. | reverse complement strand
CAGCTCTAGCATCTTCATCTCTAAAACATGGAGCAATTTGAAAATATTTATCAAATCCAGATACCATAATTAATTGTTTAAATTGTTGTGGTGCTTGTGGTAATGCATAAAATTTTCCAGGATTCAATCTGCTGGGAACTAAAAAATCTCTTGCTCCCTCAGGACTTGAAGATGTTAGAATTGGAGTTTGGAATTCTAAAAAATCTAATTTAAACATTTCATTTCTTATAAAAGAAATAACTTTTGATCTTAATATAATATTGTCATGAATTTTTTTTCTTCTTAAGTCTAGAAATCTATATTTAAGTCTTATCTCTTCAGCATATTCTTGGTCGCTGAATACAGGCATCGGAAGCTCCTTACAGCTACCAAGCACTTCAAATGAATTAATATTAACTTCTATTTCTCCAGTCTGTAAATCAGGATTAATAGTGTCATCATTTCTTTTTACGACTGTGCCATTAATTTTTATTACACTCTCTAATTGAATTTTTTCTAATGCCTTAAAGCTATCGTTACTTTTATCTATAATGCATTGAGTAATTCCGTAGTTATCTCTTAAATCAATAAATAATAAATTTACGTGATCTCTTTTTTTATTAATCCATCCAGATAATACAATTTTTTCTCCACTGTTAGATTTTGACAATTGGTTACAATTATGTGTTCGATATTTATTCACTTAGTTTTCTAAAGCCTCATTAATAATTTTAAAATCGATTTATTTTTTTTTTTTTAAACTAATTTCATCAATTTTATATATGAATTCAAATATTTTGCTATACGATCTGTCCACTCTTTTGATAATAAAATTAATCAATTTTTTATCTAAAGTAATTTGTCTATCTGATAAATTTTTCAATATTAGAGCAAACATTAGCTCATCATCAGGATTTTCAATTTTTGCCAAAAGGAAATTTTTTGTCCTCGATCTTAAGTCCTCAAGTTTAAAGTTGATCTCTACTATTGGTTTCGTGGATGTAATTGTTAAAAATTTGTTATCCTGATCAATAATATTAAAAAGTGTATAAATAAGTTTTTCATCAACATTTAAATTTAAATCTTCTAATACTATATTTTGAAAGAGCTTAATAGTTTTGAGGTTGTCGTTATTCAGCAAACTTGATTCTATTTTGATGCCATTAAATTTTTTTAAAAAAATATTAACCAGGTGTGTTTTACCAGAAAATTTTTCACCACTTATATTTAGAAAGTTTTTTTCCCATTTGGGCCATTTATTTATTAGTTCAAAAGTAAAATAATTACTTTTCCCAACATAAAAATCGTCATCTTTAAAATTTTGATCGTAGTCAAAATCTAATAATAATTGATTTAAAGTCTTCATTCAACAGACCACACATTATCAGACATAATTAAATTTAAATTTTGTTTATTCATATCGTTTAAAAACAATTTAGGTGAACCATTATAAATTACTTTAAATAGAATATTTTTACTGTCAAATTTTAATGTATAAAATTCTGATATACGATCAATATTTTCTAAAGCGTTTTCAACCTCTGAAATTTTTTTATAATTTTTTGAGTTTACCAATATAGTAATTGGAAGTTTTATAGAAGTATTAATTTCATTATTTTTTTTCCACGTATCTTCATAGGTATTTTTTAAATCAATTATTAGTTTTTCAGCCTCATTTTCATTCTGTAAGTTAATTTTACTGTATCTTTTATTATCAAGTTTAAGTGAATTGTTTAGACTAATTTTAGAAAGTATTTTAATTTCATTATTATTTTTATAAATTATTAAAACTATGTAGTCTTGAAGGTCATATTTTCCTATTAACTCACTGAAGTCATGAGCTTCAATATTATTTATTGCACTTTGGATCTTGCCTAGATCACCTAAATCTTCACTTGGTAATAAATACTCTAATAATTGAAAATTATTTATTTTGTCATTCCACCTATCGTAAAATATATTATTATCAAATAAATAAATACTGTCCGTCTCGGTATCCATCAATATTGGTATCAATAGAACTTTATTCGTCAGTGGCACAGATGGGAAAATGTTTTTTCTTTCAATAAATTTTAAAACTTTTTTTTTATTAAATAATATCTCAAGAGTAGCAAAGTATTCATTGTTAACAAATTTCTCTTCACTGATTCTAAAAGAATCGATCATTCCTTTTATTTGTTTAATTGATGTATTCTTAATCTTATTTCTATCACTGGAGGTTGTAATCATTGTTAAAAGATTAAAAAAAGATGTTTTAAAGCCTTCATCAATTACAGCATTTTTTTCAAAATTAACCTCAAATGGTGAGGAAATTTCAATATTAGATACCTTGAAGGTATTAGCATGCAAATAAGTTGTGGAAAAAATTATTATAAATAGAACGAATGAGCTAAAAAATATATATAGTTTTTTAAACCTTAATAATTTATTAAAAAATTGCATAATTTATACTAATGAAAAAAGAAAAATTTACCTATGAAAAAAGTGGTGTAAACATAAATGCTGCTGATAATTTTGTTAAATTTATATCTTCAATTTCACCAAAGAATAAAGGCAAAAAAAAGTTTCAAAATATTGGTGGTTTTGGTTCAATATCAAATATTCCTAATGATATTAAAAGACCTAAAATTGTAGCTTGCACTGATGGTGTGGGTACAAAAGTTGAGATAGCAAATACACTCAATAAATACGATACAATTGGAATTGATTTGGTCGCTATGAGTGTAAATGATTTAATAGTCCAAGGAGCAAAACCTTTATTATTTTTAGATTACATTTCAATTAATAAAATAAATTTAAAAAAATTAAAATCTATTCTCAAAGGAATAGTTAAAGGTTGCAAAATTTCGAACTGTGAGCTTGTTGGTGGGGAAACTGCTGAAATGCCCGGCACCTATGAAAATGGTAAATTTGACATAGCTGGATTTGCCGTTGGTGTAGTTGATGGTAATAAAATTTTAGATAAAAAAAATATTAAAAAAAATGACTTAATTTTAGCAATACCATCAAGTGGTATTCATTCTAATGGCTATTCTTTGGTGCGTTATGTTTTAAAAAAAAAAAAAATAAATTTAAAAATTAAAATCTATTCTCAAAGGAATAGTTAAAGGTT
>JABMNQ010000064.1 GCA_013204495.1 Candidatus Pelagibacter sp. | reverse complement strand
TTTATTTCATTAGTGCTTGAAACTTCTTGTGATTTATTAATTTGATCAGAAGTAAAATTTTTATGCGTACCGTCACAATAAGGTTTGGTACTACTATGTTTACACATACAAAGATAAGCATCATCAGTTTCCTCAGCTCTAAAACTTATAGGCTCAAATGAAGTACCAGCATGAGACCAATCACAAAATGGTTGGTTTTTGGATTTTCCGCAAGTGCAAAACATGTACTCTTCATTTTTTACTAACTCTACTTTTTTAGGTTTATTATCTGCTATAGTTGGCTTGTCCATTAATACCCTTACTCTAATAAATTAAATTTTAAAATAATATGTAATTTTTATAAGTGTCTTAATTTAAATTATTAAGACACTTATATATTTAGTTAATTAACGATTATTTAATTTTTTATCTAGGCTGAAATCTTTTGTTTCATTAACAACTAAGAATAAAAAACCCCCAGCAAGAGCAATATTTTTCATAAAGGATATAAATTGCATTTGATCAGAAAGGTCATTATGAAAAATAACTGCTGTAACAATACAAAATATACTTAATAAAGCTGCTGAGACTTTTACTTTATATCCAATCATAATTAATATTGGTGCACCTATCTCAAGTATGATTGCTGGTATTAAAAAAATTCCAGGCATACCCAAAGACTCCATCCAGCCAACTGTACCCTCATAGTTTCCAATTTTGTTAATTCCACTTAATAAAAAAATTAGAGAGATAAATATTCTTCCAGTCAGGTCTAAGATGTTATTCATATTTTTTGTTTTTTTATTTGTTTTAATCATTAGTCTGAACAAACGACCATTACAGTTGTTTCTCTTTTGTGTCCTGAATTTTTAATAACTTCTTGGTTTTCAGGTTGTTGCATAAATTTTTGCAATGAATCAGCTTCGGGTGTTTCAAATACCATATGAACTTTATTTGAATTTTCTAATTCATGTCCAACATAGATAGTTTTAATTCCAACTTTTAATCTAGCTTCTGCATGTTCATCAAATCCCTTTTTCCAGTGGTCCCAATTTTCAACTTCAAAGCTACCAATTATTTTAACCATATTAATCCTCCTAATTGTTATTTGCTATGTGAGCCATCACAAAGAGGCTGGTTGTTAGTTTGTTTACAAGCGCAAAAAAATACTTTTTTTGTTTCTTCAGCTTTGTATGCAACTGGAGTAAATTCTGTACCTTTGTGTGAAGCATCACAAAAGGGTTGATTTTTTGATTTACCACATGAACACCAGTAATAAGATTTATTTTTTTCAACTTCAACTGCAATTGGTCCATCACCTGCTTTTTGTCCTTTAGTCATTTGTATCCTTTCAATTTGATTGACCTGTATCTATTACTTTGCTATGAATAAAGCAATAAGGCAATATAATCATACTAGTATATAAAAACATACCATGAAACATTTAATAGATTGTCCTGCAGAAAGAGCAATTTACTTCCTCGGAGGTAAGTGGAAAATTAGAATTTTATTTTCTTTATTAAATAATAAAAAAGTTAGATTTGGTGAATTTAAAAAAAGTTTAAAAACCATCACTCAACAAATGTTATCCAAGCAGCTCAAAGAATTAGAAGCAGATGGAATAGTAAATAGAAAAGTTATTCAGATAATGCCACCCAAAGTTGAGTATTCACTTACTGAATTTGGCCTTTCAGTTATGCCCATCTTAAGATCTTTTTCAGAGTGGAATAAAAGAAATACACATATAATTTCATCAAAATTAAATAAAAATTTTGAAGAAAATAGAATTAGATAATATCAAGTAACTGATTTAAGTTTTTAACTTCATTTTTAGGTTTGTAATCAAGGTTATCAAAAATATTATTATTTCTATTTACCCAAATAGAACTGTAACCATAATTTCCGCCACCGGATACGTCCCAAGTATTAGCACTTAAAAATGCAACTTCTTCTTTTTGTATTTTATATTTTTTAATGGGGATGTCGTAAACTTTTGAGTCTGGTTTATAAATTCCAACTTCTTCAACTGAAAATATATCATCAAATATATTATCTAAATTATTATTCTTAACTAACTCATTAAGAAGAGAAGGTGTTCCATTAGAAAGAATACCTAATTTATAATTTTTTTCTTTTAGTTTTTTTAAAACTTCAGGCACTTCTTTAAAGGGTGAGAGCACCTTATAAAGGTTTAATAATTCATTTTTCATTGAGGCATTTATGTCAAATGTCTTCATTGATTTATCTAAACTATCTTCTGTCACTTGCCAAAAGTCTTTATGTCTATTCATTAAACTTCTAAGCCAAGTGTATTCTAATTGAGTAGTTCGCCAGTAATTAGCAAAACCTTCCCACTTATCACCAATTTTATCTTTACATTTTTCTGCTGCTGAATTGACATCAAATAAAGTGCCATATGCATCAAAAATTATTGCTTTAATATTCTTCATAAATTAAATTAAAATTAATGAGTAATATTAGATTATTTTTTAAAGAAAGTTTATCAATTAATTTAACTGCCATACTTGATAAATCACAATCTCACTATGTGAGTAAAGTGATGAGAGTTAAAGTTAATGAAGTTTTTTCTTTATTTAACAACGGTGGAGAATGGGAAGCAAAAATTTTAAATATTTCAAAAAGTATAGTTGAATTTAATATTACAAAACAATTAAGAAAAAAAGAAAGTATGAAAGAAATGTGGCTAGCTTTCTCACCTATTAAATCAAATTATTTTAACTTCATGATTCAAAAAGCAACAGAGCTTGGGGTTACAAAATTTATACCTATTATATTTGATAGAACGATAGTTAGAAAAATTAATAAAGAAAGATTAGAAAAAGTAATTATAGAGGCTGCTGAACAATCTAACCGAATAAATGTACCATCTATTGATGAACCTAAATCTTTAAAAGATTTTTTAATTAATGAAAAAATGGATATAATATTTACTGATCTAAACTCTCAAAATAAAAAAATAGATTTAGAAAAATTTACCAGTAATCCAACGTGTGTTATAATCGGTCCTGAAGGTGATTTTTCCGAAGATGAAAGAGAGCAGATTCTTGCCTTTAAGGGGGTTCAACCAATCAAAATAAACGAAAATATACTAAGATCAGAAACTGCAGTAATTTCAGCTCTATCTATCGTCAGTTATTTAATTAATTGATGGTTTTTATGCGACAAAATCTAAAGTGTAAATTTTATGAAAGCACTTTATATACTGTTGTAAATGAATAAATTTTTACTTACAGTTTTAGCAACTATCTACTCAACAGGCGTATCAGCTAATCAACCTAAACAATGGCAACTAGGCTTTCAAGATGCGGCCTCTCAAAGCATGAGAGAAATTGTTAGTTTCCACAATAATCTTCTGCTTCCAGTAATTATTGCAATTAGTGTTTTTGTTTTATTTCTTATGATTTACACTTGCATAAGATTTAGAGCATCAAAAAACCCTAACCCATCAAAAACTACTCATAATGTTACTGTGGAAGTTTTGTGGACATTAATTCCGTGTTTAATTTTAATAGTTATGGCGGTGCCATCTTTTAAAATTTTATATAAACAAGATACTATACCAAAAGCTGACCTAACAATTAAAGCTGTTGGTTATCAATGGTACTGGGGTTACGAGTACCCAGACGAAAATATTATTTTTGAATCTTATATGATTAAAGAAGAAAATTTAAAAGAAAACCAACCAAGATTATTAACTGTCGATAATGAAGTTGTGGTTCCAGTTAATAAAGTGGTTAAAGTTTTAATTACTGCAAATGATGTTTTACATGCTTGGGCATTACCATCTTTTGGAGTTAAGAGAGATGCGGTACCAGGAAGAATAAATGAAACCTGGTTTAAAGCTGAAAAAGTTGGAACGTACTATGGCCAATGCTCTGAGTTATGTGGAATACAGCATGCCTTTATGCCTATTACGGTAAGAGTTGTTACAGATGAAGAATATGCCGTATGGTTAACAGAGGCTAAAATGAAATTTGCTAATGAACCAATTACAGAAAATGAATATAAAAAACTAGTGAGTAAATAAAATGTATATACAAACAGCATCACACGACGATCATCATACACCAACAGGTTGGAAGCGTTGGGCTTATTCAACTAACCACAAAGATATTGGTACAATGTATTTAATTTTTGCAATTTTTGCTGGAATTATTGGTACAGCTTTTTCAGTATTAATGAGAATTGAATTAATGCATCCTGGTGATGGAATTTTAGGTGGAAATTATCACTTGTATAATGTGTTGGTTACTGGTCATGGATTAATAATGATTTTCTTCATGGTAATGCCAGCAATGATTGGTGGTTTTGGTAATTGGTTTGTCCCAATTATGATTGGTGCACCTGATATGGCTTTTCCAAGAATGAATAATATTTCATTTTGGTTATTACCAGCTTCATTTATTTTATTATTACTTTCAATATTTGTAGATGGCCCTCCAGGCCAACAAGGAGTAGGGGGAGGATGGACTTTATACCCACCTTTGTCTTCTAAAGCTGGACAACCTGGTCCTGCAATGGATTTTGCTATTTTAAGTCTTCACTTAGCGGGAGCTTCTTCAATTCTAGGAGCAATTAACTTTATTACAACAATTTTAAATATGAGAACCCCAGGTATGACGTTGCATAAAATGCCTTTATTTGCTTGGTCTGTTTTAGTTACAGCATTTTTATTATTATTATCATTACCCGTTTTAGCTGGAGCAATTACAATGCTTTTAACTGATAGAAATTTTGGAACTGCATTTTTTGATGCTCAAACAGGAGGAGATCCAGTTTTATACCAACATTTATTTTGGTTCTTTGGCCATCCAGAAGTTTATATTTTAATTTTACCTGGCTTTGGAATGATAAGTCATATTATTTCAACATTTTCTAAAAAACCTGTATTTGGATATTTAGGAATGGCTTATGCAATGGTTTCAATTGGGGTTGTTGGCTTTGTTGTTTGGGCGCACCATATGTACACAGTTGGTTTAAGTACTGACACTAAAGCATATTTTATAGCCGCAACGATGATTATTGCAGTTCCAACAGGAATTAAAATATTTTCATGGATTGCAACAATGTGGGGTGGATCAATTTCATTTAAAACCCCAATGATGTGGGCATTAGGTTTTATATTTTTATTTACAGTAGGAGGTGTAACAGGCGTGGTACTTGCAAATGCAGGTGTCGATACTGCAATGCACGATACTTATTATGTAGTTGCTCACTTTCATTATGTTTTATCTTTAGGGGCAGTATTTGCAATATTTGCAGGATTTTATTATTGGTTTGGTAAAATGTCTGGCTATGAATATTCTGAAACTTTAGGACAAATACATTTTTGGTTAACATTTATCG
>JABMNQ010000063.1 GCA_013204495.1 Candidatus Pelagibacter sp. | reverse complement strand
AGAGAAACAGCAGAAGAAAAAGCACAGTTTGATTCACAAGAAGATCTTCTCGCTGAAGAGACGATTTATAAAAAATTTACCCCTCAAAAAGATACAACTTTGTTTCCAAAATGGCATGCTGCGTCCTGGAAAGATAAACTGATACTATTAGATAAATTTGAAGATGAAAGAATGGTAAGTTTTGGAAAAAAAATAATATATCAAGAATCACCAGAAACTTTACCAGCTGATATGCTTAAAACTATTAAAAGAGGAATTGCTGAGAGAATCTTAAGTGATGAAAAAGAAAAATGGTGGACTTGCAAAGAGTTTTATTTTGAGTGTGATAATTTAAGAGATAAGTATACCAATGAAAAAGATGAGAAAAAACTTAAGTTTTTAGATGAAATTAACGCTTTCGTTGAAGGAATACAGAAAAAATACGAACAGGCATAATTGTTCTGTGAATTAAATAAAAAAACTAATTTTTACATATTGAATAAATAAAATAAGAATTTATATAATAGGTATGCTTATAGATTTTAAAGACGAAGAATTTGAATCAAAAATAAAAAATGAAGACGTGTCCATTGTGCAATTTTCTGCAGAATGGTGTCAGCCTTGTAAAGCCTTAAAACCAGTAATGGAAAAGTTTTCTGAGAGCTACAAAGATAAAGCTAGTTTTTATTATGCAGATGTCGAAAATGGCGGAATTAATACGGGTTCTGCTGCTGGCATAAGAGGGGTCCCGACAGTTATCGTTTATAAAAAAGGTGTTGAGATTGACCGAAAAGTTGGTGGAGTAGCCGAAAGCCAAATGAAAGAATTCCTAGATAAAAATATCTAGTTTAAGTTTAAAACTTCTCCTGCAAGATATAAAGATCCTGTTATTAAAATAATATCATTTTCTTGGAGATCAATTGACGTAATAGCTTCTTGAACTGAAGTTTGGTATTTCACGTTTTCAAAGTTTTTAAGTTTATTTTTCAATTCACTCCCCTTGATAGCATTAGGTTGATTTGGGATATCAATTGTTGTTAATGATTTAATGTCCTTAAAGTACTCCGTATATTCATTGTGATCTTTATTAGCCATCATGCCTAAAATAATATGCTTGCTGCAATTTAAACTTTTGAGATATTCATTTAATACTTTTGCACCAAGTGGGTTGTGTGAACCGTCCACAAATAATTTATTATTCTTGGTTAGCTCTTTAAGCTTTCCTGACTTTAATTCTTGTAGCCGAGCAACACTTTCAATTTTAGTAATACCACTCTTAATATGTTCATCAGTTATCTTGTAATCTTTCAACTGTCTTATTGTGGCAATCGCCGTAGAGATATTTTCTAATTGAAATTCACCTAATAAATTAGGTTTTGGAAGTTTTAGACCCCCAAATTCATCTTCAAAGTAAAAGAAATTATTTTCTTTTATGGTAAAACTATAATCTTTATTAAAAATTATCTTTTTTGAAGAGTTATCTTTAACTGTATCTTCAATGGTTTTGCTAATTTCATTAGAGCTCTGCTTTGCAACAATAATTTTAGAATTTAATAAAGTTGATGTTTTCTCATATATAATTTTTTCAACAGTTTGCTCTTCTTTTGGAAGCCAGTCTAAATGATCAAGACCAATAGCTGTTACAATACTTGCTAAATTTTTCTTTAAAATATTTGTTGCATCAAATCTATGAAACAGACCGGCCTCGATTAAGTTAATGTTTTCAGGGTATTTTTTAGCATAATGGAAGTAAGCAACCGTTAAAATTTCAAAGAAAGTAATTTCAGTCCCATTATTAGCCTCTTCTATTTCAGAGAAAAGATTTGCCAACTCATCGTCGGTTAAAGGTTTATTGTTAAAGACAAATCGTTCGTTAATTTTTTGAATATGAGGACTTGTATAAATATTGCATTTATAATTTGCTTCTTTTAAAATTGCGTAGAGTGCTTGAATTGTTGAGAATTTTCCATTTGTTCCAATAACTGAAATACAATTAATCTGATCTTGAGGGTTACCCAGTTTTTCTAAAATATTTCTAGTCCGATCTAGGCTTAGATCAATTTCTTTAGGATGCAGCTTTTGTAAGCGTTCTACTATCTTCTGAAGTTTCATTTATGACTGAATTTATAACAGAATTTTTCTTTAACAATATTGATAATAACATACCAATTTTTCCTTTAAGTTCTTTCCTTTCTACAATTAAATCTACAAAACCAGTTTTTTCAACATACTCACTCCTTTGAAAGCCTTCTGGTAATTCTTCACGTACCGTACCTTGAATTACACGGGATCCTGCAAAAGCAATTAAAGCGCCAGGCTCTGCCATGTGTATATCGCCTAGCATTGCATATGATGCTGTTATACCACCTGCTGTTGGATCTGTTAACACTACAATATAGGGAAGATTGTTTTTCTTTAGTTCATTAATTGCTAAAGTAGTTCTCGTCATTTGTGAAAGTGAAATTAATGATTCCATCATTCTCATTCCGCCACCAGAAGTAAAAACTACAAAAGGTTGTTGATTTTCAATTGCATACTGAATTCCATATAAAAAGGCTTCACCTTCTGCTGCTCCAATTGAACCACCTATAAAATCAAAATCAGATGCAATAGCTGTAATTTTTATACTTTGAATATTTGTACTGATCACCATCATTCCACAATCCATACCTGTTTTTTTTCTAGCAGCTTTTAATCTTTCTTTGTAAGGTTTTGAATCGTTCCAATTTAAAGGATCATCCTGAGGAATTGGAGTTTTTAAAACTTCATAATTATTTTTACCAAAAATTACATCAAACCGCTGACGTGGACTTATTCTGTGATGTTTTTTGCAAGATGGGCAAACCCAAAAATTATCTTCTAAATCTTTTTTTAAAATTGGTCCCTTACAACAAGAAGTCCAATCACTATTAGCAATCTCTGCTTTACTGGCACGTTGCTTAATGATTGTTTTTATTTTTTCACCGAAACGTAGAGTTTTTTTAATCCAATTCATGCAATTTTGTTTCTTAATCTTTTTACAATATTGGTTACATTTGTGACAGGATTTTGTCCTTTTTTGATTGAATTTGATATTTCTCCACATAAAGCGCTGCCAACCACCAATCCATCTGCTTTTCTTAATGAAGCTATTGTTTTTTCAGTAATACCAAAGCCAATTACAATATTTTTATCTTTATTTAACTTTTTAATTTTATTGTATCTTTCTAAAATCTTTTTAGGGGAAACTTTTAGTTTACCGCCAGTTGTTGAGAGCATACTGATGTAATACACCATGTCATGTGAGTCTTTGATAATTTTTTTCATTCGTCTTGGTGAGGTAGTGGGAGAGACTAATTGAATAAAGCTGATATTTTTCTTTTTACACTTTTTAGCAAAATCTTTATTTTCAGGATAAGGAAGATCAACAACAATTAATCCATCAACACCAACTTTTTTACAAATATTAATAAAATTGTTATCTCCATATTGATAAATCATATTATAGTAACCCATTAATATTACTGGTTTTGCTTGCTTAGATTTTTTAAAATCTTTTACTATTGAAAAAACATCTTTAATTTTAATACCATTTTTTAAAGCTCTATAAGCACTGGATTGAATTTGACTCCCATCCGCAATAGGAGTGTTGTGTGCAAAACCTATCTCACAAATGTCAGCATAGTCTGCAATTGATTTTAGTATTTCTAGAGATTTTTTTTTACTATCATCACCCGCAACTGTATAGGTAAGTAAAGCAGGTCTTTTTTCATTTTTAGTTTTTTTAAATGCTAAGTTAATTAATGACATCTTAGTTAATCTTTCCCAATCTTTCTTTTAAAATATCACGGTCTTTTTTTGCATCCCCACAAGAGTTTACTATAATAATTGTATCCTTGCTTAATTTCGGAGCAATTTTAATCGCTTCTGCAAATGCATGACATGGTTCCAAACTAGGGTTTATTTTTTCAAGTTTGGTAACTAACTTATAAGCGTTTAAAGCACCCTCATCAGTTGCAGATGTATACCTTGCTCTCTTTGTATCTTTTAAGAAACAGTGGATAGGAGATACCCCTGGGTAATCTAGTCCCGCAGAAATAGAGGCCGTAGCACTAATTTGTCCTTCATTATTTTGACAAACGTAAGCTGCGGCACCATGTAATATTCCAAGTTTAGCTCCATTGGTTAATGGTGCAGCATGAAGCTTAGAATTTTTTGGTCCACCAGCCTCAACACCAATTAACTCTATTTGTTTTTTGTCATAATCAATAAACTCACTCCAAAAACCATAAGCTGAACTTCCACCACCTACACAGTTAATAAGCTTAATTTTATTTGGAATTTTTTTAAATTCTGATTGAATTTGTATTTTTAGTTCTCTTGAAATTTGAGCCGTACTCCAACCGCAAATTTTAACAAATATATTGGGACCTACAGTTGAACCAACACACATATGGGTATTGTCACAATTTGAAACCCAATAACGCATACACTCACTAACGGCATCAACTAATGTTTGACTTCCAGAGTAAACTGGAACAACTTCTGCGCCATTCTTTTTCATTGCATCGACATTTGGTTTTTGTCTTTTTATATCTTTTGCACCCATGAATATTTTACATTTAAGACCAAATTTTTTAGCAGCCATGCTCAACATCTTTCCAGCATAACCAGCACCGGTATCGCCGACGACATATTTTTTCCTTGCTTTTTTAGCAATAAGACAATGAACTGTTGCATTATAGATTTTATGAGCACCTCCGTTCGCCTCAGAGACCATTTTGGCATATATTTGAGCACCACCTAGATGATTAGATAGATTTTGAAGTTTAATAAATGAAGTAGGAGAGCCTATATAATTTTTAAAATAATAGTCTCTTTGCTTAAGGAATTGTTTGTCATACCTAAGTTTTTCAAAAAGTGTTGTTAAATCCTCAATAGGTTTTTTTAAAGTTTCAGGTATAAAATTACCACCAAACTTACCACCCCAAAATCCACTTTTGTTGTGTTGGTCAATTAAAGGAATTTTCTTTTTAAGCTTCATCATTAATTTGTTTCATTTTATTTAAAAAAATATTTATTTTTGAAATATCTTTTAATCCAGATGTTTCTAGAGCTCCAGAAATATCTATAATGTCAGCTATTTCTTTATAATTTTCAAGGTTATCTTCAATTAGAATATTGCCAGCTAGCATTAATTCTTTATTAATTTTAAGATTTTTAATTAATTGATGATCAAAAGACAAACTTTTTTCATAACCTTTACTGTCGAACAGTATTATATCTGCAAGCCCATTGTACTCTAAATATCTAACAACATCATTTTGATCTTTAATTGTTATCGCAATAATAATTTTTTTATTATATTTTTCTTTAATCGATTTAATCTCAGTTAGGTCACAATCATAAATTTGATAATAATCGAATGGTAAATCTTTTATTTCCTCAAGAATATTTGCATCAGGCTGGACTAACACAGCTACATATTTTGAATCTTTTTTATCAACTTTTAAAAGTTCTTTAAGTTTATCATGTTGAACAAATCTTTTAGATTTTGGATAATTAACAATAAAGCCAATGTATTGAGGTGGATTAGAATGATTGGTTAAATGCTCTAATGTTTTAGAATCAGAGATTCCACAAATTTTAGACTTCATTTAATCAATTGATGAAAGAATATTTTTTATATTTTCTTTTGGATTGCCTTTGGTAATAGGTCTGCCAATAATTAAGCAATCACTACCTTCTTGAATTGCTTCATTAGCATTCATCGTTCTTTTTTGATCATCTTTTACCTCACCCATTCTAATTCCTGGAGTAAAACATTTAAGGT
>JABMNQ010000062.1 GCA_013204495.1 Candidatus Pelagibacter sp. | reverse complement strand
GTTCAAAAAGAGGACCTAAAAGTTGGTACGATTTAAGAACCTTAAAGAAGCTTAAATTAGCTATGAAAGATAAGCTGTCAAAAAAATAAGTGGGGTTGTTTTATAATTCTTTGTTAGCAAAAATTAAAAGTTTGAACGAAATTAAACCCTATCTACGAGTAACATTTTTGTGCTAAGATCTTGGTTCATGAAAGAGATTTTAGGGATCGTGGCTCTGGGTTTGTTAAATGTATGACTAAAGATTACCTAGATGGTTATTCTTTTCCTAAATCAATAATATTTGATTTGGATCGAATGAAAAAGCTTTTTAATAAAAAATGGTTTTTTGTTGGTACGCGAGGTGATGTGTCTAGTAAAGGAAGTTTTTTAACTTTTCAATTATTTAATGAATCCTATTTTATTCTACATGGACTTGATGGAAAAATAAGAGCATTTGTTAATAGATGTGCCCACCAAAGTGCAAGACTTGTTAATGATAATTACGGGAAATTTAATTCAAGAATTATATGTCAAAACCATCAATGGTCTTACAATATCAATGATGGAACTTTGTTTAAAGCATCAAGAATGCCAAAAGATTTTAACGATTCAGATGCAGCTAAAAACTGCAATCTTGACACTTTAAAACTTGAAGAAGTTTCAGGCTTATTATTTTTAAGATTAGGAAAAAATGAAACTGATAAGACTGATCTTAATATAATGTCTGAAGTTATTAGTCCTTATATAAGCGCATATAATTTATCAAATGATGAATACAAACTAGCTTATCATGAACGAGAAGTTATAAATGCTAACTGGTTAACAGTGATGATTAATAATCGAGAATGTTGTCATTGTACAGTTAACCACAAAGGTTTGTTAAAACTTTTTAGTGACAATAGTTTTAATGGAAGTTCAGACCCAAAATATTTAGAGTTATTTGAAAAAGCAGTTAAAAGATGGGAGTCAAAAGATTTACCTTGGAAAGAAGATGCTTTTGATAAACATGACTGTACTCGTATAGCAAGATACCCTTTAAAAGAAGGTTACAAGAGCACAAGTTTTGATGGCAAGCCTTGTAGCTCAAAACTTATTGGCCCGCATAAAGACTATGATGAGGGAACCCTATCTTTTTGGTTTAATCCAAACGCCTGGATACATTTTACTAGTGACCACATAGCAACAAATTGGGTTTTACCTTTAAGTGAAAAAAAATGTGTGGTTTATACAAGTTGGATTGTTCATAAAGATGCTAAAGAAAATATTGATTATGAATATAAGCATATGACGGATGTGTGGAAAGTTACTAATGCTGAAGATGTTGTTTTATGTCAATCGATGACTGATGGTGCAAATTCAGAATTTTATAAACCGGGTATATTTTCTAAAGACGAGAGTCATTGTAGACAATTTTGTAATTGGTATGTGAATTACTCATCTTGAATCATGGTTAAGGATTTGGTAATCTTGGATTCCGATTGGTATTATATACTTAATTTAAAGATTTCATTGTTTCTTCTAATCCAATTGACCATAAATTTTTTTTCTTTTATCCGCAACAGGTATTATTTTAGTAAAATATTTTAGTTTAATTCCTTGATCTAATATAGTTTTTATAGTCGTTCTACTCGCTATAAATTTTGTAATTAAAAGTATTAAAGAACCGTCAAAAATAAATTCAATTTATGCTATTTCATGTCCAAACGGCGGTGATAAGTTTGGATCTATTGAAAAACCATCTACTTACTTTATTGAAATTGCAACCAATACAATGGTTTATGCAAATAAATTTCCTGAGTATGTAAATTCTGATTTTATACTTAAAAAATATTTGGATACATTTAATAATAAATATCGAGATCATTTACTAAGATCCGAACCCTCAGAATTTTTTACACTTCATCCCATGTTAATAGCTAAATAAATGAAAAAACTTCTATTGATATTGATTCGGGCTTATAATAACTTGTAATTTAAGTTTATATGTAAATGTATTAAATAAATTATGAATAATAAATCAGCAATTTATCCCTCATTAAAAGACAAGGCTGTATTTATACTTGGTGGAAGCTCTGGTATTGGGGCAGATTTTGTTGAAGCTTTTGCAAAACAAGGTTCTAAAGTTGCTTTTGTTGGTAGAAATGAGAAATCGGCTAATGAATTAATTGAAAAACTTAAAAACTGTAGTTTTAAACCTAAATTTTATAAGTGTGATATCACAGACTTAAAGATGTTAGAGGCATCTATCGAAAACTGTATTAAATCAATAGGAGATATTGAAATTCTTGTAAATAATGCTGCAAATGATGAAAGACATGATTTTAAAGATATGACGCATGAATATTTTGAATGGGAATATCAAACTAACTTAAGACCTCATGTATTCGCCATCAAAGCAGTCATTGAAGGCATGATAAGATTAGGTTCTGGCTCTATAATTAACCTTGGTTCTATTGGATGGATGAGAAAAAATGAAAAAACAGTTTTGTATGGAATTTTTAAATCATCAATGCACGGATTAACAAATGGACTTGCAAGAAGATTTGGTAAAAATAAAATAAGAGTTAATACCTTAGTTCCTGGCTGGACAATGACCAAAAAACAAATTGAGCAACACTTAGATGAAGAAGGAGAAAAAAAAATTAAAGAAGGACAGTGTTTACCTGATAAAGTTCAACCGCAAGATATCTCAAATGCAGCTCTTTTTTTAGCATCAGATGAGAGCAAGATGATTACCTCACAAAGCATTATTGTTGATGGTGGATGGACCTAATCAATGAGCATTAAAGCTAATGATGTTAAATATTATAAAAAAAAAGGTTATTTAATAAAAAATAATCTTATTCCAATTAAAGAAATTAATAAAATTAATAAATTAATTTATAAGATTGTCACTGTTGAGAAGAGTAAAAAAATAAAAATTAATGACCAAGGTGGAGCTCAAACATTTAACAATTTCCATTTTGTTTATAATAATAATTCATCAAAAAATAAAGAAATATTAAGATTAAACAATCCACAAAATAATCATAAGTTATTTTTTAATCTTTCAAGAAATAAAAAAATTATTTCTATAGTTAAAAAATTAATTGGTGGATCTGTGAGATTTCATCTAGGGAAATTAAACTTTAAATTACCAAATAAAAAAAAAGGAAGTGAAATTGAGTGGCATCAAGATTGGGCTTTCTATCCTCATACTAACGATGATTTAGTTACAGTAGGAATTTATTTAGAAGATTGTGGTGAAAAAATTGGACCCTTAAAAGTAATTTCTGGTTCCCATAAATTATCTGTTTTGAGTCACCATGGAAAAGACCATTATTTTAATGGTAAAATAAACACTAGAAAAAATAAAATTAATATAAATAAAAGTGTAACTTTAACGGGCTCAGCAGGGACGGTTGTTTTTTTTCATTGTAGAACAATTCATTCATCTGGCCTTAACCATATGAATAGTAGCAGACCTTTAATTTTGTTTGGTTATCGTGCTTGTGATGCATGGCCTATAATTGATGACGGAAATCCTCATCACGACACTAATTTTGATAATTATGAAAAAAATATAATTATTGGTAAGAAGTCTTTGGTGCCTAGATGTAAAAACATACCAATTATAATTCCACTGCCTAAGAAAAAAAATTTTGTCTCTATTTATCAATTACAAAAAAATAAATAAAAATTATATACTTGTTTTGTGTGAAATTGTTTAACTTTTTAAAGTATTAAATTGACTAGTTTATTACATTGGAAGTATTGGTGTTTTGTTACTTTGCACTCCATGAGCATTCTTTTAAAATTTTTATTTTGTAATAAATTTAGTTTAATATGTGATCAATTTAAATTAGCCTTCAAAAATTTGGCCCAAATGTTACCAAGTAAATTTAGTCACCAGTAATGAATCTAATTTATTTTACCATATATCAATTGATAATCACTGGTGTCTCTTTTTTTGGTAAATTTTTTTTGAAGAGATTTTCAGCAATCATTTCATTATCATAAAGTAGAATTTTTAACGTAATTATGAGTTTATTTTTTTTTTTTAAAAAATAAAGAGGTATACCTAAAAACCATAACACTAATAATTTTTGAAACATGTTTAGTGACATGTACATGATGCCTAAAGTGCCTTCCCAAAAAGAATAATTGATTGCCCACTCTAAAAATTCCAATGAAATACCTAGAGATATAAATGTAATAAGACCATAAAAAGCTATTAATGGAATGTCATCAATATATTTTTTTATTATCATAAAATCCCACATTATAAGTAATTATAAATTTAGCAAAGTAGAGAATTGTGTATGATCTTTTTATTAGGGATGTCCAAATCATGCTTTTATAATCCTTATTTTGTAGCAAAGTTGCTTTTGCAAAAATCAAAAGATTGAAGGAAATTACACCTGTATTACATCCAATATTTTTATATTATATAAATGAAAGAGGGTGGTAGCATATTACTTGGGGTAAATATAAGTAGCTGTTGGTGATGTGGTAAACCGTATTTTTGAACAAGATAAAGATGAAAATCAAATGGTCAATTCTAGAGTTTTTTGATAATATTTTATAATGAATGTCGATTTAGATAAGTGGTATAGATCCAATATTGATAAAGTGTACCTAAAAAAATTTTCTAAAATCTGATTTAAAAGGAATCCAACATGTGTCATTATTTTTTGGTTTATTAATTTATCATTTTTTTATCAATTAATAAAAAAACGTCTAGCTACCGCCACAAAGCAATGGGCAACTGGAATTAAAGACAATTGACCCATAAAAACTAATCCTAATACATCAAAGACTCTGTATCCAATATCAGGTATCATGAAGGTATGAAGAAGGTGATTTTGATAGTGGTTGCGGGGTTGTTGTGGTCTAATACAGTATTTTCTGTGGTGTCTTTAACAGAAGAACAAATATGAGTATATGGGGTAGTCTTATCGGTGGCCTTGTTGGTTTTACATTTGCCGGACCTATTAGAGCTCTAATAGGTTCAATGGTTGGAGGCAGAATTTCGTCGGCTCGAAGATCAGGTTCTCAACAAAATTTTCCTCCCCCTCAGCAAATTTTTGCTATTGCTCTAATTATTCTAACAGCGAAGTTAGCTAAAGCTGATGGACATGTCTCAAAAAAAGAATTAATTGCCATAAAGAATAAATTAAAAATTCCTGAACATGAAATGGATCAGGTTGGAGAAATATTTAACAAAGCCAAAGAAGACTCACTTGGCTATGAACCTTACGCCCAACAGATAGGACAAATTTATAAAAATAATCCTGTGGTTCTAGTCGAGGTCATCAACACATTGTTTTATATTGCAGAAGCAGACTTTGAAGTTGGATTCTCGATTAGCAATGTGTCCGACTCTGAAATCACAATGATAAGAGATATTGCAAAAATTTTTGGTTTAAGTGAAAGTCAATTTGAAGGGATTAAGGAGTCAAGAAAAAGTTCTGATAAGTTGAATCCTTATATAGTATTAGGTTGTAGTTCTAACGATGATTTTGTAACTATCAGAAAAAAATACCTTCAACTTTCAAAAGAGCACCATCCTGATATATTAATGAATAAAGGAGTGCCCATAGAAGTGATTGAAGAAAGTAAAAAAAAAATGAGGGCTATTAACTCTGCTTTTGATCAAATTAAAAAAATGAATCAAAAGTAAATTTTATACAAAACGAAAAAGTTTATAGGGATAGTCATTTTTGGTATAAAAATGCCTGTTAGTTGTTAAGGCGAAGTTTTTTTACAAAGCAGCTTTTTTTGCAGTCTCCATAAATTCATTCATTTTGTTTCTAATTTCTTCGTCTATGTTATCAAAACCACCTTGTGATAAATCGTTTTTAACTTTTCTAAAAACATCTTCATCTCCAGGTTCGAGCATATCTGATTTTATTACTTCTAAAATATAATCTTCTTTATCTTTATCAGTTTTCTTTAATTTATCTGCAACCCATTCACCTAAAAATTTATTTCTTTTTGCATTAATTTTAAATAATGTCTCTTCATCGTGGGCAAATTTACTTTCAAAGCCTTTTTTTCTATCGTCAAATGAACTCATAATTTTAAATTTTAATTAATTTATCTTATCATTAAATATATTTTAAGACATCAAAATACCAGACCAAGCTACGAACTGTTATGTGTATGATCGTAGCCTAGAAGGGTCCCCTCAGCACAGTGCCAAGGCCGTTTTTTTATACTAACTTTTAAAAAGCTCCATAGCTTTATTTAATAACTCTTCTGATTTTGCATGATCACCAGCATCGTGTGCTGCTTTACCTTGATCTCTTAGTGTTTGTGCTTCTGCAATTTTATCATCTAAGCTCTGAACCATCATTGGACATGAACCTGCATAAACTGAACTTGTAAAAAGTACTAAGAATAACGTTATTACTATTTTTTTCATATTTTCCTTTGTTTGATTATTAAATTAATCAAACAATAGAAAAACTACATACTTTTAATATAACCAATATTGTCACTTGCATGTGCAAAATGCCTCAACCAGTTATTTGGTTTATCCTCACAAACTACATCCTACTATGAGAATTTTTTTAGGGGCGTTCTGTTACCTGGTGCCTCAGATCATGCTTCTATAATCCTTATTTTGCAACAAAGTAAATAAACAAATTTTTATTTGACTCTGTCCCCATGATGGATGATGAGTTAAAAATAATAGATAATGATCCAAAAAAATTAAATTTACATTTAAGTTATTAAATTATAGTTAACATTTGGTGGGTATTTTTTTAAACATAATTTTAGCTATTAGTGTTACATTAGATTCATTTATTGT
>JABMNQ010000061.1 GCA_013204495.1 Candidatus Pelagibacter sp. | reverse complement strand
AGGTTGAATTTAATTGTAAATAGGTAAATTTGGACGCATAGTTATAGAAATGAATGAAAAATTTTTCCAAAACAAACAAGCTATTATAATTTTAATAGCTGCAGCCTTAGTTGTGTTGGTTTCCATGGGAATACGACAAACATGGGGTTTGTTTTATGGATTTTTTGAAACTGATTTAGGATTTAGCAGAACACAATTTGGTTTGGCTATTGCAATCCAAATGGTTTTTTGGGGATCGCTTGCACCTATTTTTGGATTTTTTGCAGATAAGTTTGGTCCAAGTAAGGTAGTTGCCTTTGCATTTTTAATTTACATAGTAGGAGTTTATTCTTTAATTCAAGAACCAAAAACAACTTTTGGTTTTCAGACTAGTCTAGGAGTTTTGATAGGTATTGCCCTGGGAGGAACTGCCATGTCTGTTCCAGTTTCAGCTGTAGGTAAGTTTTTTTCAAATAAAAACAGAACTATTGCAACTGGAATAGTTACAGCTTCGGCATCGGTTGGATTCTTTCTGCTTCCCATGTTTACGAAGTTTTCTAACCAAACCTTTGGTTGGAAGGGTACGCTAGAGTATTATATTTACTTTCTTATCTTCGGACTATTGTGTTCGCTTTTTTTAATAAAAAAAGAGTATGTGGACGAAACCAACAATCCACTCACAAGAGATCAGTCGGCATCCAAGGCCCTACAAGAAGCTTTTCAGCACAAAGGTTACAAATTATTAACAGCTGGATTTTTTGTTTGTGGATTTCAGATTACTTTAGTCGCAACACACATACCTGGATACATAAAGCAAACAGGTCTCCCCGACTGGACGGCTGCAGCAATCCTTTCTTTAATAGGGTTGTTTAATATTTTTGGAACTTTGGGAATGGGTTACCTGTCATCCAAATACAGTAAGAAAATTCTTTTAAGTTGGTTATATTTTTTAAGAGCCATTGCTATTTTGTTATTTCTGCTTTTCCCAACATCTATTTATGTGGCGCTTGGCTTCGGGGTAGTTTTCGGAGTTTTGTGGTTAGCAACTATTCCACCAACCAATGGAATTGTAGCTCAAATTTTTGGCACAAAATATTTAACGACGTTATTTGGAATTGTTTTTTTTAGTCATCAAATAGGTTCTTTTCTCGGAGCTTATTTGGGAGGATATTTTTATGATCATTTTGGTAGCTATGATTATGCATGGTATTTGTCTATCCTACTGTCAATTTTTGCTGGTTTAGTTCATCTACCGATTGATGAAAAACCAATTGTTAGAGTTGCTCCAATTAAAGCCTAAGATTATTTTTTTAAATAGATAGATATGGACTTACGAAGCTTATCCATCATTTCATCAATATGTGTTTTTTCACAAATAAATTGAGGAGCTAAAATCAGACTGTCTCCTGTAGATTTTAGATTAATTCCATTTTCGTAACATATTTTAAAACATTCAAACCCAGCACCAGCTGGATTTCCTTTGCTTCTTAAATCAATAGCCCCAAGTAGACCATAGCCCCTTATATTCTCCACTCCCTCCAAATCCTTAAGTGAAAATAAGCTATCTAAAAAATACGGAATCAAATTTTTAACTCTTTTGAGAATGTCTTCTTTTTCAAAAATATCTTGAACTGCTAAAGCAGCTGCTACTGCAGCGGGTATACCGGAGTAGGTATATCCATGAAAAAGTTCCACAGTTTCTTTGGGAGCTTTGTTAACTATCGATTCATAAATTTCATCTTTGATAACAACCACGCCCATAGGCATAATTCCGTTGGTAGTGGCTTTTGCCAAGGTCATAATATCTGGAGTCACATCAAACTCTTGTGAACCAAACATCGACCCTGTTCTTGCCCAGCCAGTAACCACCTCATCAAAAATTAAAATTATTTTATGTCTAGTGCAAATTTCTCTCAATCTTTTTAAATATCCTTTTGGGGGAACTATAATTCCTACAGACCCCGCAATTGGCTCTACAATACATGCCGCAATACTATCGGCTCCATATTGTTCAACAAATTTTTCTAAATCATCCGCCAATTCCATTCCCGTTTCTGGCTGACCTCGAACAAATTTGTGTTCAGGCAATTGGGTGTGCCTCATACGCAAAACTCCAGGCATCATAATATTGTCATATCCTTTTATATTGTTAGGCATTCCTCCCACAGACATCGCCCCAATATTCATTCCGTGATAACCCTTT
>JABMNQ010000060.1 GCA_013204495.1 Candidatus Pelagibacter sp. | reverse complement strand
CTACTATTCTGGTTAATAACAGCCCAGAAATTTCCCTTCAATCCCTTAAGTCTTCAAAAGTCACTCTTATTAACAATAATTCTAATATTGGATTAGCCTTCGCTTTAAACGTCGGTATTTTAGAAGCTAAAAAGCAGGGCGCAACAATGGTTGCCCTCTTTGATCAGGATACTTTGTTGCCTGATGATTTTTCTCAAAACATGCTCAAGAACATCAATGCCTACCAAGGCGATAAAAAAACCGCCGTATTCTCCCCGGTATTTTTTAACCACGTCACCAATGACTACGGCCCGATCATTAACTTTAAACCCTTTCGCCTGATTCGCACTGACCCTGCTAATCTTAAGAACGTTACACATCCCCATTACGTCATCACTTCCGGCTCCTTAATCCCCATATCCGTCCTAGATGATGTGGGACTCATGTGTGAGGAGCTCTTTATCGACTTTGTCGACATCGAGTGGTGTTTGCGTGCCCGAGCTAAGGGTTATACGGTTACCTCTTTTTCTAATATTCAAATTGACCATTATCTCGGTGATTATTCAGTTTCCTTTCTGTGGACGAATTATCCGATTCATTCGCCCTTGCGCATGTACTACTATTTTAGGAACGCCATGTACCTTTACCGCTTAGCTGAAATCGACTGGAACTGGCGTGTGGTGGATGCTACCCGCAATCTATTTCGGTTCCTGTTTTACATGCTGTTTGTTAACGATAGACCGACTTACTTTAGATACATCATCAAGGGCTATTATCACGGCTACATTAAAAAGATGGGTAAACTGGAAGAGTAGGGCAGTGAGGGTTGAATGCATACTTCAGGGATATCCCGCGCTTTCATCTGAGCTTATCTAAGATATAATTCAGGTATACAACCAATTAAAGAGCTTTTATAAATGGATCTGGTATCTTTAGAGAAAATTTTTTTAAAATTACTGAATTACTTTTTAGTATTCTTCTTCTTATTTGTGGTTTATAGGAAAAATATTCTCAATGTTGTCTTCAGCAAAAGATTCGTTGCTTAAGGATTGCTTGAAGTTTTTAAGAAATTTTTTATGCTATTTTTTGTTGGGTATGTATTTACACCCTATTTTAGCAATTTATTAAATTACTCATTTTTACAAAGCTATTTTGATGCTAGCCACTATCTTATTATAGTAGTTGCATCCCTATTTTTAATAGATTTTTTTCAATACGTGCTTCACTATGTGCAACATAATGTACCAGTTCTATGGAGACTGCATAGATTACACCATTTTGATAAAACAGTGGATGGACTGATTAATTTTTTATCTCATCCTATTGAGGGAATGATCAGTTTTATTTTATTAAGTTTTTTTATTGCGATCATTGGTATTCCAGTCGAGACATTATTTGTGTATGCAATCCTTGCAGCAATTCATGGACCTTTTGGACATAGTGATATTCGTTTTTCCGATAAATTAGAAAAAATAATTAATAAATTTTTTATCACACCTCAATTTCATCGAGTTCATCATCATCTAGATATGAAAAGGGGTAATTCTAATTTTGGAGGCCTATTTCCTTTTTGGGATATATTGTTTGGTACCGCTGTTTTTCCTCAAAAATACAAAATTTTTACAAATCCAACCTTGGGTATTTCTAGTGAACAAAAGCCTGATTACTCGATCCTAAGTTTTCTTATTAATCCATTTAAAAGAACTTAATTTTTTTCAGCGATAATAAAAAACTGTATGGTAAGTCTTGAAGGAAATATTTTCTGAATAAAACTTAAAAGCTTGTTATTGGAATAGATAAATTTAATTTTTTTTATCTTAAATCCATTCAATATAAGAATATTTTTTAATTGTTGCTCAGTAAACCAATGCAAATGAGTTTCATCGAAGTAGCCATATTTTTCTTTAGGTAGCTCGCCTTTGATAAATGCAAATAACATCCTGATAGATTTAAAGTTTGGACAAGAAACTAAAAGATGGGAACCTTTTTTTTGCAAGGAAGCTAAATTCTTTATAAAACCAATAGGGTTTAATAGATGCTCAAGCGTATCTAAAAATAGAAACAAATCTCCATTTTTTATATGATCACTATATTTTTTAAAGTTTATTTGATTTAAATCTTCTTTATAAAATTTTATTTTATTATTTGTAGGTTTTTGTAAATCAAATCCAATTAAATTTTTAACTTTATTTTTTACTCCTATTTCTTCTAATGTATCTCCATAGGAGGAGCCAAATTCAACCACTTGATTTATTTTGGTCCAAGGGATTTGATCTTGAAATTGAAAAAGTCTTGATTTACTTATTTCAACATATCTATTTTTCATTATGCCCTTTTTCAACAATTTTGATATTAGTATATCTGATTTGATTGCTAGATTTAAGATTAGCATTACTATATATTTAGGTCTTAACTAAGTTAATGAGTATGTATTTATGGATATTGTATTGGCTGGTGTTATTCTATTATTGCAAAATATTGCCGTATTTCTAGATAATTTAAGTGTTTTTTATCTAACCAAGAATCATCGCGCGGATAAATTAGCTGGTTTATTTGCTCGCAAACATCAAATTGATTTTTTGAGTCGAGGATTTCTTTTTTTTACCCCTCCGCTGCTAGGGTACTTAATCACCCATGATGATTTAAATTTACTTTTAATTATTTTTTTATTCTCTAGCATCATATCTTTACTGGTAACTCTTATTCAATCAGTCTGGCTACTCAATGATTTAAATTATAAATTTACTTTAAATATTAAATGGAAAACTTTTGGTTTAATGATTGTTGGATTGATAGTTTATGCAATCTATATGTATGTCCCTTTTTATTTAAATATTCTGGCCTATTTTTTCAAAGAGCAAAGTTTGTGGTTGGTGCAATTAAGTCCGGGATTAACAATGGTGGCATCTATTTTTGTTGTGTATTACATGGATCCAAGAATTGCTAAATTTATCGATAATAAGAAAGAAAATAAATCACCACAAGTTATTTTAGAAATGATTGCAATGAGAAGTATTGGAAGGGTCTTTATTGTATTTTTGGCATTATTAATGTTCTTTAAATTTTCGATCTAATGCAGAAAAGTAAAATTACTATCCTGCTGGCAGCACACAATGGTGAGCAATATATTGGCGAACAAATTGATTCAATTCTTAATCAAACCTTTAAACCATCAAAAATATTAGTCAATATTGATCAATCCTCGGATAAGACCTTAAGTATTGTTGAAAAGTATTCAAGGCAATTTACAAATATAAATATTATTAATTCAAAAAAAAAGTTTGGGTCGGCCGCCGCTAATTTTATTGATTTGTTATCACATGTTGATTTAAAAGATATTGATTTTATCGCTTTAACTGATCAAGACGATCTTTGGAAGGAAGGTAAGTTAGAACGAGCCATCCATAAATTAAATCAAGGCTATGATGGATTTTCATCCAATATAGAAGCTTTTTGGGAGGATGGTCGAAAAAAAGTTTTAATTAAAAATCAACCCCAACAAAACTTTGATCATCTTTTTGAATCGGCAGGGCCCGGCTGCACTTTTGTGATGAATAAGAAATTGGCTCTATGTTTACAACAATTCTTGAAAGTAGGGCAGTTTGATCAACTGGATAATTATCATGATTGGATGATTTACGCCTTTGCGAGAGTGAATGGTTTTAAATGGTTTATTGATTCTTATTCTGGTGTTCATTACCGTCAGCATGCCTCCAATGTTTTTGGGGCTAATGTGGGAATAAAAGCTTTCATGTCTAGAGTCAATCGTGTTTTATCGGGTGAAGGTTTTGATTTCGCTTTTCGATTGATGAAAGAATTTAAAATAAAAGACCAATTTATTCAGTCCTTATTTCCAATGAGTCGGATCAATTTATTGAGATTAGCTGTTCATGCGAAACAATGTCGAAGAAGAGCAAGAGACCAGGTCTATTTCTTTCTTGCTTGCATCCTATTAGCCATTATTTTCCCAAAAAAACTTCGCGCTATCTAGCATATCGTTTTTCTAATTCCAGCAGCTCGCCAATTTTTTTTGACAGTTGATTATTCGGTGAGGCTTGATAGCGCATGAGTTTGTCGTGAGGCGAGGCTTAAAGTTTCAAGAGCTCATCAAGTGAGTTAATGGTCTGAAAGACAGTGACACCTGACCAGTCCTGGGCTTGTCCGTACCCATAGTTTGCCTTGATGAAGGGTATGATATGTCTCACCTTAAGGTCCTATTACAGCTAATCCGACACCCTTCTATTTTCTAGTTCTGATAGACGAATTAATTCCCCCAT
>JABMNQ010000059.1 GCA_013204495.1 Candidatus Pelagibacter sp. | reverse complement strand
ACCTGATAGAGCACATAATTTGGTGATAGATGTAATGGTTACTAATGGACTACTTGGTTTATGCATTCTTTTTTATGGATTATTGGTGATTTTTACTGTTGGGTGGAGCACATTAAAATTCTGTGATGATAAAGATAAACATTACGTAATTGGTATATTGAGTGGCATTTCGGCTGTATTTGTGGCGAGTCTGTTTGGGTTTATGGTTGCGGAGTTGGCCGTAGTTTTGGCTTTTATGCTGGCTTATTTGGCTTTTATAAGCTCGAAGAAGACTATAAAAAGAGATATAAAATTTTTGGAGAGCATTTGGATGAGGAGAGTTTTAGCTGTTGTAATGTTAGTATTTGTAGTTTTTTCTATCTTTTTTCAGAATGTTTTGGTTTTAATGGCGGATTATAAATTGGGACACTCACAAACCATTGAGGACACTTATGATGCAGTACTCTATAACCCCTATCAGAGCTATTATTTGTACGTGTTAGCGTCGGAACTGCGTGATGCGGGTGAATTTGAGTTGGCGGAGTTTTATGCGGATAGGGCTAATTATGTAAACGGTGGAAGGGATGGAATTTATTATATGTTGAAGGGTAAAATTGATATAGAAAAATGTAAAAATGGTGAAAAAGAGGCTTGTATAGATGGGGATGAGGCTTTTAAAGGTGCTTTCTTGAGAATGCCTTATTATCCTCCTGTTAGTTTGAATTGGGGAGTTTTATGGCTTCATAGAGGTGATTGTAAGAATGCGATGGAAAAGTTTAATTACTACTTGGATATAATGCCGGGGTTTTGGAAAAACTATGGCACTGTAGAATATGAAAGGTTTTATTGGCATAACCCTACCTTTGATAAAGTGTTTGATTATATGGATCAATGTTGATTTTTTGTCTCTAATATGGTAAAATTGGGAGAAACAAAAACAAAATGCCATATAAAAAGAAAAAGATATTATTTTATTTACTTGTAACTGTAGTTGCCCTTGCTCTTTCTAGTAACATAATTTTCCGTACAAGTAATGTAACTTTTGTTCAGACTTCTATTTTATCGATGCTAGAAAATTACGCACCTAAGCCTGCGGACTTGGCTATTGAAAAAGCAGTTTTGGTAAAAAAATCCAATCCTACTGAAGAGTTTAATTACTATAGATATAAGGCAACTATTGTTTTGAAAAATAATGGTGGTTCATTAAAAAATGCTCGCGCTGTTTTAAAAATGCCAGATGGATCAGCTAAGGTTATTAAAACTGATGAAAATGGCTTTTCTTTAGGGGCAGGTGAAAAATTTATTGCTAAAGATGAAGTTTTATTTGATGGAAACTACAATGGTGGAAACATAAAATTGGAGATTAATCTCACTGATGAATTTGATTTTGATGAAACTAATAATATTTATGAGACTAGCATATTTGATAATACTTCAAAAATTGAAGACCTTCATGTAAGTGGAATTTTGCCTAATGGCGGAGTGGAAATTGATTATGATGCAACAAAATTTAGACTACTTGAACACCAATTTGAACTTTTTGTAAGTAATGAGATGAAAACTGAGGGGGAAGGAAAATATATGAATTATAATGGTTTAAGTTATGGAGTTTTTGAAAATAGTTTTGAAAACTTAAATGATCTAATGCCAGCTGATGATATTAAATCTGTAAAAATTGATAGCGAGACCGTTTATTTCTTTGTAAAAATTACTGATCCACTAACTGGAAATTATGCCATAAGTGAAGTGGCTAAAATTGAAAAAGAGGAGAGCATGACTCGAGCAGAATTTGCTAAGGAATTTATTACTTTGGCTAAAATACCAGTTTCTTATGAAGGAATAAATAATTTTGATGATGTAAATAGTGATGAATGGTACGCCCCATACATACAAACTTTATACAATTTGGGCCTTATAAAAATTGGGGTTGAAAGTTTTGGACCTACGGAAAACATGAGCCGTAAAGACGCCCTATATGTGGTAATGGATTATTTTGATGCAGATCTAAAAATACCAAATGGGGCGCCACACTTTGATGACGTGAATTTTAACGATAAGGCATATGCATATCTAGAAAGCTATTTTGGAAATGGTCTTTTTAAGTATGGTAATAGCTTTGAACCAAATCAACCATTAACTAAATTATTTTTAAAACATCTGATAAATGAATACTCAAAAAATAATTAAAGCTTATTTTTTCTTTGTGATGACTATGGTGGCGGTATCATCTGTACTTTCACAGGATAATGT
>JABMNQ010000058.1 GCA_013204495.1 Candidatus Pelagibacter sp. | reverse complement strand
GATTAAAGGGCCAACTTTTGATTATCCAATTATTAGTACAAACACTAAATATTTAAAACTAGTTAAAAGTTATCTAAAAAAGTTTAAAGTAAAAAATTATAAAATTGTACTAGAACCTTCTAAAAGAAATACAGCTCCAGCAATTTTAGCTTCAGCCTTAATTAAAGACATTCCAAACGAACAGCCTTTAATGTTTTTTACGGCCGACCACTTGATAGAAAAAACAAGCATCTTTAATAAAGCTATAAATGTTAATAAAACCTACTTAACGGATCAAAATATATTTATTTTTGGAATCAAGCCCACTTCTCCTTCTAGCGAGTATGGATATTTTATAACGAAAAAAGTTAAAGGAAATATTAACAAAGTAATAAAATTTATTGAAAAACCCACAGAAGATAAAGCTAAAGAAATTATTAAGCAAAAAGGGCATTGGAACTCGGGAATGTTTTTTCTTCGAAAAGATTCAATAATAAATAATTTTAAAAAATATGAACCTATAATATATAAAAATTGTCTTAATGCAGTTTCAAAAGCAAAACTTAAAGATAATACTTATTATTTAAACAAAATATCTTTCGAAAAAGCTACTGCTAAATCTTTTGATTATGCAATTTTAGAAAAAACTAAACAAATTAATGCAATCAAATTAGATATTCCTTGGTCAGATCTAGGCAGCTGGAAAGAAATCTTAAAAATGTATGATAAAAATAAGAATAAATATTATAAGAAAAAAAATGTTTATTATAGACCGTGGGGTAGGTATGTTAATTTGTTTGAGGGAAAAGGTTTCTTGATTAAAGAATTACTTGTAAAACCCAAAGGTTTATTAAGCTTACAAAAACATCATCATAGATCTGAGCATTGGTTGGTTACTCAAGGTGCTCCAAAAATTACCCTCAATAAAGATAATTTTTTAAAAAAACCAAACGATTATATATTTATACCATTAGGTTCTGTTCATAGAATTCAAAATCTCAACAAAAAACCAGTAAAAATTATTGAAGCTCAAGTAGGAACAATATTGAAGGAATCTGATATTGTTAGATATCAAGATATCTATGGTAGAGTTAAGACGTGATTAAAAACTTTATGCTAATTTAATAAATTCAATAAATTGATTAAAAGTATCTTTTACATAGCATTCTTTTATCTCAGAAATTATATTAGGTTTTTTTTAATTCCTTACATTATTTGTAGAATTAAACTTATTATTTAAACTAGTTATTACATTAGCTTATTTTATTTAGTTGCCTCAATTTCCAAACATTGTGATCCTTTTTATTTCCAACTTTTAGCTGAACTTATTGCATTTTTATGACCATAAAATTATTAATTTAATTGGTTGTTGACAATAAATTATGTTATGTTATAACATAACAGATGAACAATAATGATATAGTTTTCGAGATTATTAAGGGATCAAAAAAACATTTAACTGCTTATGAGATATTGTATAAATTTCTAAAATATAAAAAAATACAGCCAATGGCTGTCTACAGGTCTTTAAATAAACTTATAGAAGAAGATAAAATTCATAAGTCAAACCAAAACAAAACTTATGTTTTATGCAGTCATACACATAGTGCGCACAATGCATCTATCGCCATTTGCAGAGATTGTGGAGATACAGAAGAACTTAAATCAGAATTGTTTGAAGCAATTTTTAGGAAAAATCCAATTAAAAAATATGACTTCAGTAAATTCCAGCTTGAAGTTTCAACAATATGTAGGAGATGTAATTAATGGAGCATTTAATTGAAGAAATAGTTTGGCTACAAGACAAGGGTTGGCTTAGAGGCTTTATTTTTGGTTTAGTCCATACAATAATACCGGTTATTGGCTTTTATTCTGGTTGGAGTATTAACAGATTATTAAAGGTTGCTTCTAATGGATATGTGGCTGGAATAATTGGCGTTGTATTTGCTCATGTAATTGCTGATTTTATTGCTGCAACTTTAGATCCAAATTTGAAATCAGCTGCTGTAGGTATTGTATTGGGTGGATTAGTTCCTTTGATTTTAATACCATTCCTTGATAAATATATTGTTAAAAGTAAACACCATATTGTTGTGGGCGATCATGAGGATTTAAAAAAGGATTTAAAAAATAAACACAATTAAAGATGAACACAGTTTCTTTATCATTAAATGAAATATTTGATTTAGCTAAAAAAACGTTATTAGCAAATGATTGTGATGATGAAAATGCTAGTATTTTATC
>JABMNQ010000057.1 GCA_013204495.1 Candidatus Pelagibacter sp. | reverse complement strand
TTATTATCGTTTCCTTATCAGTTGTTATGCCTATTTATTATTATTATCAAAGAAAGAAAAATCCTAAGCAAGATAGTAAAACTCAAGATAACCCTGAGATTAAAAATTATATTGATAGAATTAACGAGATAACTCGCACTAAACGTAAATGAAGAAGCTTTTAGGAGTTATAGTTCTTGGTTTATTGTGTTGCAGTACAAGTTACGCAAATATTATTATGCAAGATTTAATCAATGCTTTAGTTGAAACCAAAAAACCTAAAAGTATAGAAGTTGCTAACAATTTAAAGTCTACAGGGGATAACGATAAATCTTATGATTTAGTTATTCGAAAAGCTAATTTGAACATTGAAGATGTAAAAAATATTGCAACTGCAATTAAAAAAATTGATCAAAATAAAGGACCAAAACTTGGTACGATAAGTATGAGTTTTAATGAGGATTTAAAAGATGAAGGGGTAATCACCTTACTTAATCACATTCCTTTAACAACTTCAGTTATTGCTTTTGTTGAGTGTGGTATCACCGATAAAGCAGGGCAGGCTATTATTGATTGGGCTGCTAAGGCTAATAATCTTAACGGTATATATATAGAAGGAAATGATTTCTCAAAAGATATGGAAGAAAAGTTTGAAAAGTTAAGGGTAGATAAACCGAGATTAACTGTTTTAAGCGAATGGGCTAGTGAAGAGTTTAAAGAAATGGTTAAGAAAAGCTTTAATTAATTGTGAAAAAACGCTTATCTGGTTGCAGTGAATGTGGAGATGATACAGCCATCTTAACACAAGTAAGCTCAGGACCAGAAGTGATCTTACTTTGTACAGATTGCTATAATCTCAAACATTCAAATGAAACACAAAACCATATTGGTTATGAAGAAGAAAAAAGCTAAAAAATTAAAGACAAAAAAACCAGAACCAAATTCCTATGGTCTTGGGAGATTTAACTATATTATCTTTAAGTTTTTGTGCTCAAGGTTTAAGCTTAAATAATGAGTAGGGACAATAATTCCAAAGGGATAGTTTTAATACTGATTGCAATGAGCTTGTTTGCAATCCAAGACTCGTTAATTAAATTTATTTTCGAGCAATCTGCTCTTTATGAGATCTTCTTTGGAAGGTATTTGATTGCAGCAACAGTGCTTTTTATTTATTTAAGTTTTAAAAGACAGAAAGTATCTTTTAAAACACATTATCCATTATTAACCTTTATAAGAGTGTTGCTACACTTTGTTGCTTTTTCAACCTTTTTTATCTCTATTACTTATATGCAGCTTGCAACTGCTAATGCTTTATTTTTTTCTTGTCCCTTTTTTGTATCCATCTTTGCTAAATTTTTCTTAAAAGAATTTATTGGGATTAGAAGATGGTCTGCAATTGCCTTTGGTTTTTTTGGTGTATTAATTATCTTAAATCCTAATTTTGAAAATTTTGATTATAGAAATTTGCTTCCTGTTTTAAGTGCTTTATTTTATGCAGCTTCAATGACTATTACTAAATACACATCTGATAAGGATGATGTAAACACTCAGTTATATTACTTCTATTTAATTGCTCTTATATTGTGTGGCCTCATTTATATCTTTATGGGTAATGGTCAGTTTAATAATCTAAACTTTGATCCAACAACCCAGTTTATATTTAGAGAGTGGTTTACAAATTTTGATTATACTTGGAAGTTTATATTATTCTTTGGAGTTGCAGCATCGGTTGCATTTTTATGTATCTTCTCAGCTTATATTATTGCATCCCCATCCGTTGTCTCATTGTTTGAATACTCTTTAATTATTATGTCAATGATCCCAGGATATTTTCTATTTAATGAAATTCCATCCCTTAGAACTTTATTGGGGGTCATTTGTATAATTTCAGCTGGCGTTTATATTTACTTTAGAGAAGGTGTTAGAAAACAATACATAGCATCTAAAATTCCAACTAGAAGATAAATTAATTAATTATCATTCAATCATTAGACACTAAATTTAAGGTCTGGTAGGGAGGGGAAAGCAAAAAAACTAAAGTTTCACTAAACATAAATTTTAGTAAAACTGAATATTAGAAATATAGGCTTAAAATAATTAAATTTACATTTAAGTTATTAAATTATAGTTAACATTTGGTGGGTATTTTTTTAAACATAATTTTAGCTATTAGTGTTACATTAGATTCATTTATTGTAGG
>JABMNQ010000056.1 GCA_013204495.1 Candidatus Pelagibacter sp. | reverse complement strand
CCTACACCTCAAGAATAGAAGAGCAAGGAGTTACTGCTTATACAGTTTATAACCATATGTTATTGCCAGCAGCCTTTGGCTCAATTGAAGATGGATATCAACATTTAAAGGAACATGTTCAAGTGTGGGATGTTGCAGCTGAGAGACAGGTTGAAATTTCAGGAAAAGATTCTTCGAAACTAGTTCAGCTAATGACGTGCAGAGATTTATCAAAATCAAAAGTAGGCAGATGTTATTATTGTCCAATAATAGATGATTTAGGAAATTTGGTTAATGATCCGGTTATTTTAAAAATAGCAGAAGATAAATGGTGGATATCAATCGCAGATTCTGATGTGCTATTTTATGCAAAAGGCCTAGCTTCTGGATATAAATTTGAAGTTAATATTATTGAGCCAACAGTAGATATAATTGCGATACAGGGACCAAAATCTTTTTCATTAATGGAAAATTTTTTTGGAAGTAAAATAACTGAATTAAAGTTTTTCGGTTTTGATTATTTTGATTTTGAGGGTGAAAAACATTTAATAGCAAGATCTGGTTGGTCAAAACAAGGAGGATTTGAAGTTTATGTTCAAAATCCTGAGTTAGGTCAAAAGTTATATGACAAGCTATTTGAAGTTGGAAAAGAATTTAATGTAAAGCCAGGTTGTCCAAATTTAATTGAAAGAATTGAGAGTGCGCTCCTGTCTTATGGTAATGATTTTGATAATAATGACAACCCCTTTGAATGTGGTTTTGATCAGTATGTTTCTTTAGATAGTGAAGTTGTTTTTTTAGGTAAAGAAAAATTAAAAAAGATTAAGTCTGAAGGAGTTGTTAAAAAATTAAGAGGTGTCAAAATTGATTTAAAAGAAATTAGCTTAACTTCATCTAAGAATATTTATGACACTAACAATGTTTTAATTGGAGACTTAAGATCTGCAACCTATTCTCCTCAATTTAAACAGGTAATAGGAATTGCCATGATTAAAAAATCTTTTTGGGAAAACTCTCAATCCTTTAAGATTGATATAAATGGCAACACTTTTAACGGAAAAGTTTGCGATTTACCCTTCATCTAGTATAAAAGCCTAATAGTATCATGAATATAGCAATTGTAGGAGCCACAGGTAATGTTGGGAGAAAAATTCTCGAAGTACTAGAGAAAAAAAAACTTAATATTACGGAGTTATATTTGGTTGCATCAGCCAGAAGTGCTGGTCAAAAAATAATTTTTAAAGGTAAGGAGCATGAAGTTTTCAATCTTGAAACTTTTGATTTTTCAAAAATTAAAATTACTTTTTTTGCTGCTGGAGGTAAAATTTCAGAAAAGTATGCACCAGTAGCTGCAAAACATTCAATTGTTATAGATAATTCTAGTTTTTATAGAATGGATCCAAATGTACCTTTAATTGTACCTCAAGTAAATCCTGAAGCTATTAATAATATGAAAAAAAATATTATAGCAAATCCAAACTGTTCTACTGCACAACTGGTTATTGTCCTTAAACCATTGCATGATTTATTTAAAATTCAAAGAGTAGTTGTGTCTACTTATCAATCAGTTTCTGGCGGTGGCAAAAGTCCCATGGATGAATTAATTGAGCAAACAAAACTATCTTTAAATAACGAAAAAATTAAACCTAAAAACTTTACTAAACAAATAGCCTTTAATGCAATTCCTCAAATCGATGTTTTTACAGATAATGGGTACACTAAAGAAGAATTAAAAATGACAAACGAAACGAAAAAAATTCTTGATGAAAAGATTGAATTAACAGCAACATGTGTAAGAATTCCTGTTATGGTTTCCCATTCGGAATCAGTAAATATTCAATTTGAAAAACCATTTTCTTTAGAAAAAGTTAGAGATGTACTTAGTAAAGCTGAAGGATGTGAAGTTTATGATTTAAGAGAGGATGGGGGTTATATCACACCGATAGAAGCAGAAGGTAAAAATGAAACCTATATTTCCAGAATAAGAGAAGATAAAACTAATAAAAACTCATTAAATTTATGGATTGTTTCTGATAATTTACTTAGAGGCGCTGCATTGAACGCAGTTGAAATTGCTGAAACTTTAATTACAAATAATTCTAATGGAAAATAATAATCCTTTATCACCTCATATACAAATCTATAGATGGCACATTTCATCTTTAGTTTCGATTTCGCATAGAATTACAGGTGTTATCAATATAATTGCGATTACAATTATATGTGTTTGGGTAGCTTCTTTATTATTAGGAGAGACAAGTTATGAGTTCACTAAAGTTTTCTTACAGTCTATTTTTGGAAAATTTATAATACTAGGACTAACTTGGTCTTTTAGCTTTCAAATACTTAGCGAAATAAGACATTTAATTATGGACCTAGGATATGGTTTTGAATTGAAAACTACAAAGATTACTGGCCTAGCTGTAATTATTGGTTCATTTATATTAACAATTTTAATTTATCTTTTAGGAAAATAATTTTTTATGAATGGAGCAACTAAAAAATGGGTATTTTTAAAAGCAAGTTCGGTTATTTTAGTTCCTTTAATGTCTTGGTTTATTATAAATTTAGTAGGTATTTTTGATAAAGATTATGCTGAAGTGTTAAGTTTTTTTTCAACACAATCATCCAAAATATTATTTTCATTATTTCTAATATTTGCATTCTTCTTCTCTAATTTAAGTATTAGCGAGGTATTTGAAGATTATATACAGGATGAAAAAACCAAAAATGCCGCAAACAAAGTTTTAAGAATATTTGCTATAGTAGTTCCTCTAATTACAATTATTATTATATTTAATTTAAAAATATGAGTGCTTATAAAATTATAGACCATGAATATGATGTTATCGTGCTTGGAGCTGGAGGCTCTGGGCTAAGAGCTGCTGTTGGGTTAAGTGAAGCTGGTTTAAAAACTGCCTGTATTTCAAAAGTTTTTCCCACTAGAAGTCACACATCTGCTGCACAGGGAGGAATCTCTGCTGCCCTAGGAAATATGGGAGAGGATGATTGGAGATGGCACATGTACGACACAGTTAAAGGTGCTGATTGGTTGGGCGACCAAGATAGTATTGAGTATCTTTGTAAGGAAGCTCCAAAAGCAGTAATAGAATTAGAAAAATATGGTGTTCCGTTTAGTAGAACAGATGATGGAAAAATTTATCAGCGACCTTTTGGTGGAATGACTAAAAATTATGGCAATGGAATTGCTCAAAGAACTTGCGCAGCTGCAGATAGAACAGGACATGCAATACTTCACACACTTTATGGGCAGGCATTAAAACACAATACTGAATTTTTTATTGAATATTTTGCACTAGATTTAATAATGAAAGATGGTGAATGCAAAGGTCTTATAGCCTGGAACTTAAATGATGGAACTATTCACAGATTTAGAGCTCACATAACAATAATAGCTACAGGTGGTTATGGTAAAGTTTATTATTCTGCAACATCAGCACACACATGTACAGGTGATGGTAATGCAATGGTATTAAGAGCAGGCCTACCTTTGCAGGATATGGAATTTGTTCAATTTCATCCAACAGGAATTTATGGACATGGTACTTTAATTTCAGAGGGTGTTAGAGGCGAGGGTGGCTATTTAGTAAATTCTAAAGGTGAGAGATTTATGGAAAGATATGCACCAAAAGCAAAAGATTTAGCATCTAGAGATGTTGTAAGTAGATCGATGTCAATTGAGATAAATGAGGGAAGAGGCGTAGGTAAAGATAAAGACCATATTTATTTACACTTAAGCCACTTAGATAAAAAAATTATTGAAAGCAGACTTCCAGGAATTGCAGAAGCTGCAAGATTGTTTGCAAATGTAGATGTCACTAAAGAGCCAATACCCGTTGTGCCTACTGTGCATTATAACATGGGGGGAATTCCAACAAATTATAAAGCTGAAGTTTTAACTGTTAATGGATCTGAAAAAACTGTCCCAGGACTAATGGCGATTGGTGAGGCAGCTTGCGTTTCTGTGCATGGAGCAAATAGATTAGGATCAAATTCTTTGATTGATTTAGTGGTATTTGGAAGAGCAGCAGCAATTAGGGCGGCTGAATTAGTTAAACCAGGCACACCACACGAAGAGGTTAGTGAGTCTGAAACTGAAAAATGTTTAGAAAGATTTGACAAACTTAGAAATGCAGATGGAAAAAACAGTACTGCAGAACTAAGACTTTCAATGCAAAAAATAATGCAATCAAAATGTGCAGTTTTTAGAACAGAAAAAACTTTAAAAGAAGGATTTGATGAAATTAGAAAAGTTTATGATGGAATGGAATCAATATCTGTTAAAGATAGATCTTTAGTATTTAATACAGATTTAGTTGAAACATTAGAGCTTGATAACTTGATAAGACAAGCAATTACCACTGTTGACTCCGCATATCACCGAAAAGAAAGCAGAGGAGCCCATGCAAGAGAAGACTATCCTAAGAGAGATGATGAAAAATTTATGCAACACACTATTGTTTGGTGTAATGGAAAAGACACTAAAATTGATTATAGACCAGTTCATAAAACTACTCTAACAAATGAAGTTCAGTATTTTCCACCACAAGAGAGGGTTTATTAATGGTTCAAATTAATCTACCTGAAAATTCCAAAGTTCAAAAAGGTCAATATTATAAAGACACTACTGGATCAAAAAACATTAGAAAAGTAAACATATATAGATGGGATCCGTCAACAGGACAAAATCCTAGAGTAGATACCTACGAAGTTGATATGGATAATTGTCCATCAAAAGTTCTAGATGTTTTAAATAAAATTAAAAATGAAATTGATCCTTCATTGGCATATAGAAGATCTTGCGCTCATGGTGTTTGTGGATCGTGTGCTATGAATATGGATGGTAAAAATGGCTTAGCCTGTACAAAACCTCATTCAGAAATTAAAGGTGATATAAATATTTATCCATTGCCTCATTTAAAAGTTAAAAAAGATTTAATTGGGGATCTAAGTGGGTTTTTTAAGCAGTACGAATCAATTGAACCATGGTTAAAAACAAATACTAAAGTTGAAACTACTGAAATTATTCAATCGAAAAAAGATAGAGAAAAATTAGATGGAGCTTATGAATGTATAATGTGTGCATGTTGCTCAACTTCGTGTCCAAGTTATTGGTGGAATGGAGACAAATATTTAGGTCCAGCTGTTTTACTTCAAGCTTATAGATGGATAGTTGATAGTAGAGATGACGAGAGAAAAGAAAGACTTAAAAAAGTAGCTGATGAACTTAAGTTATATAGATGTCACACTATTATGAATTGTACTAATGCTTGTCCAAAAGGACTAAATCCGGCAAAAGCTATTGCTGAATTAAAAAAAATGCTTGCAACAAGCTAATTACCTATTTAAATACCACTATTCATGAATTTATTAGAACATTTTGTTGGCGGAAAGCTAATTTCAGGCTCATCCGATCGAAAAGGTAAAGTTTTTAATCCTTCTACGGGAGAGCAAGAGTCGGAAGTTAGATTAGCAAGTAAATCTGATTTAGATCAAGCAGTGGAGGTGGCCAAAAAAGCATTTGAAACTTGGTCATTAAAACCTTCACTTCAAAGAGCGAGAGTAATGTTTAAGTTTAAAGAATTAATTGAAAAAAATTCAGATGAACTTACAAAATTAATAGTTTCAGAGCATGGTAAAGTCTATGAGGATGCCAAAGGTTCTTTAACAAGAGGATTAGAAGTTGTTGAATTTGCTTGTGGAATTCCACATTTGCTCAAGGGAGAATTTTCAGAAAATGTAGGAACAAACGTAGATAGCTGGTCAATGAGACAGCCACTAGGAGTTGTTGCTGGCATTACTCCATTTAATTTTCCAGCAATGGTACCAATGTGGATGTTTCCCATTGCTATTGCATGCGGAAATACATTTATTTTAAAACCATCAGAGAAAGACCCATCTTGCCCATTAAGATTAGCGGAATTATTAACGGAAGCAGGACTACCCGATGGAGTTTTTAATGTTGTTAATGGTGATAAAGAATCTGTCGATGCAATTTTGACAAATAAAGATGTTAAAGCAGTAAGCTTTGTAGGATCAACTCCTATAGCAAAATATATTTATGAAAATTCTGCTAAAAATGAAAAAAGAGTTCAAGCATTAGGTGGTGCCAAGAATCATTTAGTCGTAATGCCTGACTGTGATCTCGATGGTGCTGTTAATGGATTAATGGGCGCAGCATATGGATCGGCTGGAGAAAGATGTATGGCTCAATCAGTGGCCGTAGCAGTAGGAGATATTGGCGATGAACTAGTTGCACGTTTATCAAAAAAAGCTGAAGCTTTAAAAGTAGGGCCAGGCATGGATAAAACATCTGAAATGGGTCCACTTGTAACAAAAGAGCATCTAGAAAAAGTAAAAAGCTATGTTGATTTAGGAGTTGAAGAAGGTGCTAAATTAGTTGTTGATGGACGAAATATAAAGCTCCAAGGATATGAGAATGGTTTTTTTATAGGGGGATGTTTATTTGACCATGTTCAAAAAGAAATGAGAATTTATAAAGAGGAAATATTTGGACCAGTTTTATCTGTGATAAGAGTTAAAACATTTGAAGAAGCAACCAAACTAATTAACGATCATGAATATGGAAATGGAGTAAGTATTTATACTAGAGATGGTGATACAGGTAGAACGTTTGCTAGTAAAATTCAAGTTGGTATGGTTGGAATTAATGTTCCAATACCTGTGCCAATGGCATTTCATAGCTTTGGTGGTTGGAAGAGATCTCTATTTGGAGATAGCGCAATGCATGGCGCTGAGGGAATCAAATTTTATACAAAACTTAAAACAGTAACATCAAGATGGCCTTCTGGAATAAGATCAAATGCAGAATTCGTCATGCCAACAATGAAATAGCGAAAAAATGAAAAAAATATCTTTAATAGGTGCGGGTCAAATTGGAGGAACTTTAGCTCATTTAATAGGGTTAAAGGAATTAGCTAACGAAGTGGTTATGTTTGATGTTGCAAGCGGAATAGCCAAGGGAAAAGCTCTAGATATTGCCCAATCATCATCGGTTGATGGCTTTAATGTAAGATTTTCAGGAACAGATAATTATGAAGACATAAAAGGCTCTGACGTAATAATAATAACGGCAGGCGTTCCAAGAAAACCAGGCATGAGTAGAGATGATTT
>JABMNQ010000055.1 GCA_013204495.1 Candidatus Pelagibacter sp. | reverse complement strand
TTAATAAAGGTAGTAAAAAATAACCTAAAATTATTGTTAGTATTTTTACATAAATTGTAATTTTATCTTCATCCTTTTTTTTAATCAAATAAAAAACTATTGATAAAAAAAAAGATAAGACAAAAGTATAAACGTAAGTATTTAAATTGAGATAAAGATTTAAGTAATAAGAATAAATAATATTAAAAAACGAAAGAATTGAAATCACACCACAAAAGACACTCAAATAAATGAGTTTAATAAAGTTCATTCAGTTAAATTGAGCTTATGCGAAACATGTTTTCAACAACATGTAAAAAATCTTTTTTTGCTAACAAAACAATTTTATCTTCTTTTTTAAATATAAAATCAGATCTTGGAATAATAACCTCTTTACCTCTTAAAACTGCTGCAATTCTTATTTCATCTGGTAAATTTGAGTTTTTTAATTCTTTATTAATTAATTCAGAACTTTCAATGATCTCAGCTTCTATAACTTCATATTCGCCATTTAAAATACTGTAAGCATTTTCAACCGTTCCCTTATGAACATGTTTTAATATGCTAGACACAGTATTCATTCTTGGATCTATAAAATCATCAATTTTTAAGGAAGATTGTAACAAAGCATAATTCGGTTTATTAATTAATGCCATAGTTCTTTTTTCGTTAACACCACTCTTATCTTTTGTAAATTTTTCAACTAAAACACTAACCATTAAATTATCTTCATCATCATTTGTAAGGGCTAAAACCGTTTGCACTTCATCTAAATTTGCTTCCATTAAAACTTCTTCATCTAGTGCATCGCCATGAATAACAATTGTATTATTAAGTTCACTTGCAATAAATTCCGCTCTTTCTTTATTTTTTTCGATAATTTTTACTCTTGCTGAATCAAAACTATCTTCAAGGTTTTTGGCAAGATTAAAACCTATATTTCCACCACCAATGATTAAAATTTTATTAGAAATTTTTTCATTATGACCAAAGGCTAATAAGGTCTCTTTCATTTGCAATGCATTAATCACAACATAAGCTTTATCCCCTTGAATCATCTCATCTGTTTTCTTAAGCATAATAAATTTGTCTTCCCTTACAACACCCATGACATTAGCATCTAATTTTGGAAACTTTTTGGTAAGAGCATTAAGTTTAATGTTTATAAGAGGGCATTTTTCATTAATCAAAATTTCAAGTAATCTAATTTGGTTATCAGCAAATGGTACGTTATCTAAAGCACCTGGTGCCTCAAGTTTTCTCTGTAAAGATTTTGCTATTTCAATTTCTGGTGAAATGATAACATCGATCGGTAAGTTTTCTTTATTATAAACTTTAGTAAATTTTGGGTTTAAATAATCTTGCGATCTTATTCTTGCAATTTTTTTTTGGACATTAAAGATTGAAAAAGCAATTTGACATATGAGCATATTTATTTCATCATTACGAGTAACTGCAATAATCATGTCTGCTTCAGATGCATTAGCCTTTTCTAAAATTGATGGATATGTAGCTTTACCAACAATAGATTTTACATCTAATGTTTCATCAATTTTTTGAATATCTTCGCTGGATTGGTCAATAACTGTTATTGAGTGACCTTGTTCACTTAAAATCTTTGCTATAGTAAAGCCAACTCTACCAGCGCCACAAATAATTATATTCATTTAATTTAGTTCCTTGATCCCTAGTCCCTTTAATTTTCTGTGTAGGGCAGATCTTTCCATTCCAATAAAATCGGCAGTTTTTGATATATTGCCATTAAATTTTTTTAACTGTGTAGTTAAATACTCTTTTTCAAAATTTTCTCTAGCCTCTTTTAATGGTATAGATAAAGAGTTTTCTAACTTTGTACTTTGCTTATCGGGTGTTTTTAGCGATTCTTTTATAATATTCGAAATTTTATCAGAAGTATCTGGAGAAAGTATTGCAATTCTTTCAATTAAATTTCGTAACTCCCTAACATTACCGGGCCAGTCGTAATTAAGTAAATATTTATTATTAGAATCAACATCTAATTTTTTTAAGTTGTAATTTTTAGAAACTTTATCAGAAAAATACTCTACTAATAATGGTATATCGGATACCCTTTTTTTTAATGGATCAATATTAATCTCCAACACATTAAGTCTGTGATAAAGATCCTCTCTAAAGTTGCCTAGCTCTATCTCTTTTTTAATATCTTTACTTGATGAGCATAAAATTCTTACATCTACACTAATATCAGAAGTACCATTAATTCTTTTAAATTTTTGATCTATTAATACTCTTAAAATTTTAGATTGAGTATCAAGGGGAATTTCTGAAATTTCATCAATTAAAAGAATTCCTCCTGTAGATTTTTCTAGAGCTCCATATGAAATTGATCCATTGTCTTTTTCTTCACCGAAAAGTTCTAATTCATATTTTTTAATATCTAATAAAGCACCATTCAAAACTACAAAAGGTCCTTTTCGTCTTTTGGATTCTTTATGTATTTTTCTAGCTATTAATTCTTTACCAGAGCCTGTTGGACCATTAATAAAAATTCTACTTTCTGAAATTGAAATTTTATTTATCTGGTCTTTTATATTTTTTATATTTTCGCTATTACCTATTAGTTCGTATGAATAAAAAAGTTTATTTTCAAATTCTTTATTTTTATTTTTTAAATTAATATTTTCAACAGCTCTATTAATGAAATTAATTAATCTTTCTTGGTTAAAAGGTTTTTCTATAAATTCAAAAGCTCCTGCCTTAAGCGCTTTAATAGCCATTTCGACATTTGCATGTCCTGTGATAATTATTACAGGAATATCTTTATCTTTATTCTTAATGTGAGATAAGAGTTCCAACCCATCATTATCACCTTTGTCTAGCTTAACATCAATAATAGCAACATCTGGAAGTTTTTTATCAATTTCATTTAATGCTTGATTGTAGTTGGCCGCTAATCTTGTTTTATATCCGGCATCAATAATTAGATCGTTAATAATATTCCTTATATCCGCATTATCATCAATAATTAATATTTCTGTACTCACTATTTTTTAAATATAACCTTTATTTTTGCACCATCTTCTATTGAGGTAAAATCTATTTTCCCATTGTGTTCATTTATTGTTTTATTTACAATTGCTAATCCTAAGCCAGTACCCTTTTTTTTTGTAGTAAAATATGGGTTTAAAATATCCTTTATATTATCTGGAAACATTCCAAAGCCTAGTCCGTTATCAATAATTGTAAGGCTAATATGATCCCCACAATCATCTAAAATAATGTCAATTTTACCATCTAAATTAACATTAACTACCCTTTTATCTTGAATGCTCTCTATTGAATTTTTGATTAGATTGAAAAAAACTCTACTTAATTGTCCACTATCTGAATTTAAAATAATTTCTGGCTTATTAGTTTTTAGATCAATTTTAATATTGCCATCTAATTCACTTATTAAATTAATATTATCTTTAATTATAAGAAGTAAATTGTTATCTTTAAGAATTGGCTTTGGCATTCTTGCAAAATCAGAGAATTCATTTACCAAGTTCTCAATTTGTTTAATTTGTTTACCTATAATTTTTAAACTCTTAGAAAAATCATCTTTTTCATGATCTTCTATTTTTTCTGAATATTTACTTTTTAATCTATCAATAGTTAATTGAATGGGTGTTAGTGGATTTTTAATTTCGTGAGCTAATTTTCTAGCTAAACTTTCCCAAGCCTCATGACGCTCATTAATAATTAATTTCTCTTGTTGAAATTTTAATTGATCTATCATTAAATTGAAATTTCTATTCAAAACTTCCATATCCTTGTCAGTTATAATTTCTGGGACTTTGGAGTTTAATTTTCCTTTTCCTATGTTTGCGGATGCTACAATTAAATTATTTATTGATCTAAAAAATCTAGAGGAAAATCTAATAGCAATTGAAATTGATACAAACAAAAGGAGTGAAACAATTACTAAATAAATAAATACAAAAGAAATTTTAATTCCTGTCTGCTTGTTTAAAACAGTATAATAAAAATTAAGAGCTTCCTGAGACTCTAATAAATATTGTGAGATTTTCTCATCTAAATATTTAACTATGTATAGATATTTACCATCAAAATTTTCTAATTTAATAATTGAAGCAGATTGATTTTTAAAAGCATTAATTATTTTAAGAGGTCTTTTATCATTAGAAACCATTTCTAGTGCTTCTGGTAAAGGTGGTCTATATAATGATACATCACTCAAAGTACTCAAATAAAGTTGACCCTTTACATCAATAATGTGAACCTCGTCCATATCTCTGATTAATTTTTGAGTATTTAGAAAACTTTTAAATTGATTCACGTTGGTATTTAAAAAATTAATGCTTTTGTTTAAATCGTATGCAATTAAAATAATTTCTGATTGAGTTTTTGTCCTAACTTCTTCTGTATAGCTTTTGGCAATTTCATAAGAGTTATTTACAGCTGTGGTTATTTTTTTATCTAAATATTTATCAAGTGCAAATGATAATAAAAATAGAGAAAATAAAGAAATTAATATTGATGGGATTAAAGTGAATAATGCAAAAAAGGTTATATATTTTCTATTTGCCTTTGATCCACTAACATCAACATCAATTTTTAATGAACTTTGAACTTCTCTGAAAAATACAAAGAAAAGAAGCAATAACAAGAATACATTGGTAATTAAAATAATTTGTAAATTAACATCTGACAATTTAAGAAAACTTTTATCAATAAAAGTTAAAAAAGTGATAAAAGCTAAAGACAGTGTGACTAAAAAAACCACACCAATAAAAAAATTTTTTTTGATAAAATAAATCATTTTCAGAAAAATAATGTAATATACTCTTTTACCATGAATAACTGTTTTATAATACTTGCTGGTGGTGAGAGTCAAAGATTTAAATCTAATGTTCCAAAACCATATCAGTTATATAAAGGTAAACCTTTATTACTCCATTCCGTTGATAAAGCTAGAGATTATAAAAAATTTAATAAAATTGTTATTGTTATAAATAACAAGCATAAAAAGTATATCAAAAAACTTAAAATTAAAGATGTTAAAATTATATTTGGTGGCAAGACTAGAGCGGAGTCTGCGTACAAAGCTTTGGCATCTGTTAAAAAAGAAAATATTAAAAATGTAATGATTCATGATGCAGCACGACCAGATTTTTCACATCAACTATTGAAACGGCTTTTTAAAGAGTTAAAAAATAATAAATGTGTAATACCAGCAATTCAAAGTACCGATTCAATTAAACTTAAAGAATTAAATAAAATATCAAACATAAAGAGAGAAAATATTTATCTAACACAAACACCACAAGCTTTTAATTATAGTGAGCTATATAAACTTCAAAATGAGCTGGGTTCGGAGGTTACTGATGATGCTAACTTGTTTATAAAAGCAAAAAAAAAAATTAAATTAATTAAAGGTGAAATTAAAAATATAAAAATAACAATTAATAACGATATAAAGATTAATAATTTTGTAAAGTATGGCATTGGCTTTGACATTCACAGATTGGTGCCCAATAAAAAATTATATTTGGGGGGAGTCAAAATACCTTTTCAGCTTGGTACGTTAGGTCATTCAGATGGTGATCCTGTATTACATGCTATTACAGATGCTATTCTTGGAGCATGTAATATGGGTGATATTGGTGAGAAATTCTCAGATAAAAATAAGAAATATAAAAATGTTCGATCAACAATATTATTATCAAAAGTTATAGATCAAATAAAAAATAAGAATTATTTAATTAATAATATCGACATAAATATCATCACTGAAAAACCTAAGATAAAAAATTATAAAACAAAAATTGTTAATTGTATTTCAAAAATTTGTGAAATTTCTCCTTCTCAAATTAATATAAAAGGCAAAACAACTGAAAAATTAGGTGTTATAGGTAAAGAAAAAGCTATAGCCTGTGAAGCCATCGTCTCAATAATTAAATATGATTAAAGTTTTTAATTCTTTATTTGTTACAATGTTTGGTATTGGTAAAATTAAATTTGCACCTGGAACCTTTGGGTCACTTATTACAACAATTATTCTTTTTTATCTATTTCACTCAATTAATATTTCCTCAAATATAATTCTAATAGGATTACTGGTAATTTTTATTTATTCTTTTTATGCAATTTCCACACATACAAAAAGTAGTAAAAATAAAGATCCTGGTGAAATTGTGATTGATGAACTACTTGGTCAATCCTTACCAATTTATCTTTATGAGATTTCTCATAGTACTAATAAAGAAAGTGGTGAAGCTATTACGTACTATATTTTGTTTTTTCTATTATTTAGATATTTTGATATTATGAAACCCTTTCCAGTAAACTTCTTTGATAAAAACTTTAAAAATAGTTTTGGAGTAATAATGGATGATATTTGTGCGGGTTTATATGTGGTCCTAACAGTTATTTGCTTCATGCTTGTTAAAAGCTACGTATCACAATGAATGTTTTAGCTAAAAAACTTGTTAAAAAATTAAGTAAAAATAAACTTAAAATTTCGTTTGCAGAGTCATGTACAGGTGGAATGTTATCTAGCGCTATTACTTCTGTAAGTGGCTCATCTAAAGTATTTAATTTGGGTTTAATTACTTATTCAAATAGAGCTAAGACAGAAATTCTTAAAGTACCTAAAAGAATTATCAGTAAATATGGTGCAGTAAGTAAGGAATGCTGTTTATCAATGGTTAAAAATCTAAGTAGAATTAGTAAAGCAAACATATCAGTATCAGTCACTGGTATTGCGGGCCCTAGTGGTGGTACAAAACTAAAACCTGTGGGTTTGATTTATATTGGTATTAAAAAAGGAAAAAAAATTAGCGTTGAAAAAAATTTATTTAAAAATAATAAAAGAATTTTAATTCAAAGGGCTGCTACTCTTAAAGTTTTAAAGGATATACTAGCTCTTAAATAAGTTATTTGCCCTGTCTTGGAAAGCATCAGCAATTTTATCTAAGCCATACTGAAAAGAGGTTGTCATTAAAATATTTAAAAATTTATTTTTAATTTCAAAATCTACATCAAAATAAATCTCAGTTCCTTTTTCGTGATCCTCAAAAATCCACTTATTGTCTAAATGCTTAAGTGGGCCATCTATATTGGTGACATATATGGAATTATTTTTTTTATTAAATTTTACATTACTTTTATAAGTATCTTTAAAGGCGCCTTTGCCTATTGTTAAATCTGCAATAATATTAATGAAATCATCATTAATTTTTTTTTCATATATCTTTGCATCAATACAATATGGTACAAAAGTTGGATATTTTTCTATGTCTAAAACTAAATCAATAAGTTGACTTTTATCACATTTAATTAAGCGCTTAACTGAAGCTTTGGGCATTAATTCTTGTTAATTCTATTTTGCTGGAGTTTAGCAAAGTCTTCATCGGCATGATAAGAAGATCTCGTTAAAGGTGTTGATGAAACTAATAAAAAACCTTTGGATTTGGCAATGGTTTCAAAATCCTTAAATTCATCAGGGTGGTAGTATCGATCAAGTGGGTGATGTTTGGTTGATGGTTGTAAATACTGACCAATAGTTAAAAAATCAACGTCTGCAGCTTTTAGATCATCCATAACTTGAACAATTTCTTCTTTTGTTTCACCTAAACCAACCATTAGACCAGACTTTGTGAAAATATTTTTATTAAGAGTTTTTGCGTTTTTTAACAATTCTAATGATGAAAAATATCTAGAGCCCGGTCTTACTTTTAAGTAAAGTCTTGGAACAGTTTCGATATTATGATTAAAAACGTCAGGATTAGCCTCTAGAACTTTCTTATAAGCATCACCTTTTCTTAAAAAATCAGGGGTTAAAACTTCAATTGATGTATTGGGATTTAATTTTCTAGTTTGTTTAATAACTTCATAGAAATGTTTTGATCCACCATCTTCTAAATCATCTCTATCTACCGAAGTAATAACAACATGTTTAAGATTGAGTTTAAGAACTGCATCTGCAATTTTAACTGGTTCCATTGCGTCTAATTTTCCAGGCTTTCCAGTTTTTACATCACAGAAAGCGCATGCTCTAGTACACGTATCTCCCATAATCATGAATGTTGCATGTCTTTTACTCCAACATTCAGTAATGTTAGGACAGTTTGCTTCCTGGCAAACGGTTACCAAATTATTGTTATTAACGATAGTTTTTGTTAAAAAAAATTCTTTACTGTTAACAAGTCTGGATCTAATCCAATCAGGTTTTTTTTTAATAGGATTAATTGGTTTGTTAACTTTTTCTGGGTGTCTAATTGTCATTCTTTTTAATTATATAAAGGGTCTCACCTTCTTTTCCAAATAAAAACTTTTCTCTTAATAGTGTTTCCACATAATCGAGGTCAAGATTGTCACTTAATAAGGAATTCTTAAATTCGAGATCTTTAATTCTATTTCTAAGACTTAATTCTTCTTTTGTTAAATTAAATAAGATTTTATTCTTCTTAAAGTATGAAAAAAGACCCCTCTCACCATCAAGTAAGTTGAAAAAAAAATAGAGAATTAAAAAAGTGATGATTAATAAAAAATAATTTTTTATTATCTTGCTAAACATTAATGAATCTTATTCATTTTTGCTTTTTTACCAAGCTCTTCTTCTATACGTATTAATTGATTGTATTTAGCAACTCTTTCTGATCTTGCTAATGAGCCTGTTTTAATTTGATTAGAATTTGTACCAACCGCAAGATCAGCTATAAATGTGTCCTCACTATCTCCTGATCGATGAGATATTATTGTTTTATAGCCAATAATTTGTGCAAATTTTATAACCTCTAGTGTTTCTGAAACAGTTCCAATTTGATTTAATTTAATAAGAATAGAGTTAGATGAGTTATTTAAAAAGCCCTTTTTAAGCCTCTCTAAGTTTGTAACGTAAAGATCGTCACCAACAACTTGAACATTTTTGATAGATTTCATTAAACTATTCCATGAAGTCCAGTCATTTTCTCCAAAAGGATCTTCTATAGACTTGATCTTGTATTTGTTTATAATTTTTTGATACTTTTTAATTGTTTGTTCTACAGAAATAAATTTGCTTGAATGAATTGAATATTTATTATTCTTAAACAATTCATTAGCAGCAACATCTAAACAAATTGAAACATCTCTCCCATTCTTAAAACCAGCATTTTCAATAGCAGATACCACTAAATCTAGGGCTTTTTCATTACTATTAATCATTGGAGCAAAGCCACCCTCATCTCCTACGGAAGTTGAAAGTCCTTTTTTTTTAATAAGATCTCTTAAATTATTAATTACTAAAAAACAAATTCTCATGGCTTCAGAAAAACTTGTAGCTTTGTCAGGTCTAATCATGAATTCCTGAATTCTCAAACCATTGTTTGCATGGGCACCTCCATTAATAATGTTCATTAATGGATAGGGTAATTTAAAATTATTTTTTACTAAAAATGTTTTGTAAAGTGGTATTTTTTTTATTTTCGCCGATAATTTTTTAGAAGCCATTGATACGGCTAAAATAGCGTTAGCTCCTAAATTTGTTTTTTTTTTAGTACCATCAAGATTAATTAATATAGTATCTATGCGTGTTTGATCATGAATATTTGCACCTTTAAGCTTATTAGAAATTTTAGAGTTAACTAAATTTATTGCATTCAAAACACTTTTACCAAGATATTTTTTATTGTTCCTGTCTCTTTTTTCAAATGCCTCATAAGTTCCGGTGGATGCTCCAGAGGGACAGATAGCAGATGCACTTTCATTATTTGAATAAACCTCAGCTTCAATTGTGGGGTTACCACGGCTGTCAAATACTTGACGAGCTCTAATCTTTAAAATTTTACTCATTTATTTTTTAATTAAATTATCAATTTCAAATAGTTGAGATAGTAGTTTTTCTAAATTATCTAAAGGAACCATATTAGGTCCATCTGATGGTGCATTATCAGGATCTTGGTGAGTTTCAATAAAAACTCCTGCTACACCAACCGCAACTGCTGCCCTTGCTAGATATTCTACAAATTCTCTTTGTCCACCACTAGTTTCTCCTAAGCCACCAGGTTGCTGAACTGAGTGTGTAGCGTCAAAAATTACTGGATAACCATTTTTTGCCATTATGGGTAAAGACCTCATATCAGAAACAAGAGTATTATAGCCAAAGCTAGCACCTCTTTCTGTGACTAAAATATTTTCATTTCCTGAATCAGAGATTTTTTTTGTTACATTAACCATATCCCAAGGTGCAAGAAATTGACCTTTTTTAACATTAATAATTTTTCCAGTTCTTGCTGCGGCAATTAATAAATCTGTCTGTCTACATAAAAATGCTGGTATTTGCAATACATCTGCGTGAGGGGCTACAACTGAACATTGCTCAGCATTATGTACATCTGTTAATATTGGTACACCCAGTTCCTTTTTAATCCTATCGAAAATCGGTAAAGATTGATCGAGACCCGCACCTCTTTTTCCTTTTAAGCTTGTTCTGTTTGCTTTGTCAAAAGAGGTTTTGTAAATAAAACCCATATTAAACTTCGATGTAATTTCTTTAATCTTACCCGCCATATCCATAGCATGCTGCTCTGTCTCAAGTTGGCATGGGCCAGCTATAATGCAAATTTTATTATTATTAGAAATTTCAATATTTCCACAATTAACTTTTATGTTTTTCATTTATATTTTTTTGCTGCTTTAATAAATGAAGAGAATAAAGGATGAGGTTCTAAAGGTCTAGATTTAAATTCAGGATGAAACTGTACAGCTATGAACCATGGGTGATTTTTTAACTCAATTATCTCAGGTAATTTATTATCAGGTGATAACCCTGAGAAAATCATACCTTTCTTTTCAAAGTCTTCTTTATAATTAATATTAACCTCATACCTATGCCTATGTCTTTCTTGAATTGATTTTGATTTGTATATTGATCTTATTAGGGAGTTTTCTTTTAATTTAGCTTCATAAAGTCCCAATCTCATAGTGCCACCCAAATCTTTATCAGTACCCTTGATAAGTTTACCATCTTTATTCCACTCGCTAATTAAACCAATAATTGGAATACCACCCTTACCAAATTCACTAGATGTAGCTTTTTTTAAGTTAAGTTTATTTCTAGCAAATTCAATAATTGCCATTTGCATACCAAAACAAATTCCAAAAAATGGTATTTTGTTTTCTCTAGCATATTTAATTGCTTCAATTTTTCCTTCAGTGCCTCTTTTCCCAAAACCACCAGGGATTAAAATTCCAGAAACATCTTTAAGATTTCTTTTAATTTCAGAAATCTTTAATTTCTCAGAGTCAATTCTAATTAAATTAATTTTTAGATTATTATTAATTCCACCATGTGTAAGCGCTTCATCAAGGGATTTATAAGCATCTTTAAGATCTACATATTTACCTACGATTGCAATATTAATTGACTTTTTTGTATTTAGAGTGATTTTTGTAATTTTTTTCCAAGGATTCAAATTAACTTTTTTCTTTGTTTTAAGTTTAAAATATTCAAGAACTTGTTTATCTAAATTTTCTCTATTAAAACTAATTGGAGCCTCATAAATTGTTTTAACATCAATAGTTTGAATTACATTTTTAATATCTACATTACAAAATAAGGAAATTTTCTTTCTATGTTCTAAAGGAATAGCTCTCTCAGATCTACAAATTATAATATCAGGTTGTATCCCTAAACTTCTAAGCTCTTTTACAGAGTGTTGTGTGGGTTTTGTTTTAATTTCATCTGATGCTTTAAGATATGGAACTAAAGTTAAGTGAATAAATAACGCATTTCTTTTCCCCACATCATTCGAAAACTGTCTAATGGCTTCAACGAAAGGGAGGCTCTCAATATCACCTACTATTCCACCAATTTCACAAATTACAAAATCTTCTTTTGAAGTATCGTTTTTTATAAAATCTTTAATACGATCAGTAATATGAGGAATAACTTGAACTGTTTTTCCAAGGTATTCACCTTTCCGTTCTTTTTTTAAAACATCACTATAAATTTTTCCTGTTGTAATATTGTCTGTTTTCTTAGCAGATATTCCTGAAAATCTTTCATAATGACCTAAGTCTAAATCTGTTTCCGCACCATCATCTGTTACAAATACTTCACCATGTTGGAATGGACTCATTGTTCCAGGATCAACATTCAAATAAGGATCTAATTTTCTTAAACGAACTTTAAATCCTCTTGACTGTAATAAGTAAGCTAAAGATGCAGAAGATAAACCTTTTCCTAAAGAGGAAACCACACCGCCGGTTACAAAGATATATCGGGCCATGGAATTATCTTATAGCGATTAATTTATTAATTGGAAAGACTTAATTATTATTTTCAGGAATTGAGGGTGTGTCATCAGACTTTTCTTCAATTGTATCCAATACTGAAGATATTGGAGTAAGCTCACTTCTAGAAATTATAGTGAGTGCCAGACTACATACTATAAAGAGCGTTGCAACTATGGCTGTAGCCTTGCTCATAAAATTACCAGCAGACCTGGAAAGCATAAAATTATCCTGTGACATTCCAATACCCAGTGCACCACCTTCTGATTTTTGAGTAAGTATCAAAAGAACTAGAATCACGGCCAGTATCAGGTTAACTACAAGTAAAATGTTTTCCATGAGGATTAACTATATGTTTTTTTAACTATATCAATAAATTTTTTTGCATTTTGAGATGCACCACCAATTAAAAAACCATCAAGATTATTAACTTCTTTTAAGCTTGTAATATTCTGAGTGTTTACAGAGCCTCCATACAAAACTTTTGGGAAATTTACTTTTAATTTACTTTTAATGTATTGAACTGTTGCAAAAAGATCCTCTGATTTTGGAATAATTCCACTTCCTATCGCCCAAACAGGTTCATAGGCAATAAAGATATTTGATTTATTTTTGATACTATTCAAGCCAACTTGAATTTGTTTTGATAGAATTGATTTAGTTTTCTTTTGTTTTTTTTGATTTAGGGTTTCACCAATACAAAAAATTACTTTTAGTTTTGCCCTTAGTGCGCTTTTTATTTTTAGATTTATCAATTTATCATTTTCTCCTTTCACTCTATTTTCGGAATGACCTATAATCACAAATTGAGCACCAATATTTTTTAACATACGAGAATTAACATAGCCTGTGTATGGTCCATAATTTTCACCTTCGTGGCAATTTTGACCACCAATACCAATTTGACAGTTTTTAAATTTTTTTGAGAATGAGCTTAATAAAGTATAGGGTGGGCAATAAATTAACCTACCCTTGTTAATATCTTTAGATTTTGAAAATTTAA
>JABMNQ010000054.1 GCA_013204495.1 Candidatus Pelagibacter sp. | reverse complement strand
ACTTTTATTGATTTTTGATTGCCACAACAAATTTCCAAATAGTCACTTAATACCTCTCCATTATCACCAGTACCACTTGCCAATTCTGCTTTTAAAATTTTATATCTTTCGTTCTTGTAGATAAAAAAAGCACCTGGGCTTGAATAAAGACCATTTATTTTGCCAATAATATTTTCTGCATTATTGCTCCATTGTATTTCACCTTCGGATTTTTCAATTTTAGAGGCATAAGTTGCATTATTATGATCTTGTTCCTTAAATTCTACTTTGCCGTCAAGTATGCTGTCAATATTTTCCGCTATTTTTTCTGAGGCTAGGATTGAAAGTTTTTTTGAAACTATTTCAGCATTATCATTTTCTATAATATTTAATTTATATGAACTACAAATAGGTCCAGTATCAAGTTTTTCTCCTATTCTCATAATACTTATACCCGTTTCCTTTTCTAAGTTCATAATTGATCTTTGAATTGGTGCAGCTCCTCTCCACTTTGGTAGTAGAGATGCATGAATATTGATAAATCCTTTTTTAGACAAACTTAAAAACTCTTTAGGAATAATTTGACCATAGGCAACTACAATTACTATATCGGCCTCTAACTTTTTAAAAAATTTAAATTCTTCTTTGTTGTCTTTTAAAGTTTTCGGTGTTCTACATTCAATGTTTAAGGTTTCTGAAATATCTTGTATGGGTGATTTATTAATTTTTTGTCCTCTTTGCGATTTTTGTGGTGGTTGAGTGTAAGATGCAGATATTAAATATTTTTTTTCATGCAATACTTTAATTATAGGTACAGCAAAAGATGGGGTACCCATAAAGACAATCTTTTTTGTCATTGCTAAACGATTATTCTTTTAGTCTTAATTTTAGAAAGTTTTTTAATAATCATGGATTTTTTTAATTTTGACAAATAATCAATAAATAAAATGCCTTCTAAATGATCCATTTCATGCTGAATACAAGTTGCTAATAGACCTTCTGCCTTTAATAATTGTTTTTTTCCATAATAATCTAGGTATTCAACCTCACATGCATTAGGCCTTTCTATTTCTGCAAACTGATCTGGTACAGACAAGCATCCTTCTTCATATTTTGATTTATCTTTATTTTTATTTTTAATAACTGGGTTTACAAAATACATTGGCTCTTTTTTATCTTCCTCCCTACTAATATCCATTACTATAATCCTTTTAGGAACACCAATTTGAATGGCTGCCAATCCTATTCCAGGGGCCGCATACATGGTGTCAAGCATATCGTCCATAACCACTCTTTCTTCGTCACCAACCTTCTCTACTGGCTTTGAAATCTGCCGTAATAACTTATTGGGTTCTGTTAAAATCTGTTTAACTGACATAATTAAGTATTATTTTAGTATAAATTTTAAACTTTTAAAGGAAGAACTTTAAGAAGAATTTTGTTTCTTAAGGGATCAATATTAAGCTGGTTAAGTGTGCTAATTATAAAATATAATGTATCATCATCAATATTTTTTAGTTGATCTTGCCCTATTACTTCAACAATTCTAAGCATTGCTGTTGCCATATCTCCACTATTGATAAATATCTGAATGTCAGACGGTATTTCAGACTCATTAATCTCATATAAGTCATTAAGTTTTTCTGAGATATTAACACCATCAGACTTGAAGGATTCTACTAAAATTATATCCTTTTTAGAAAAAAAATATTTTTTATCTTTTTTAATTTTTTGTAATAAATCATTTAAATCTTTTGTTGCGTCTTTTGTGGAGTTTTCAATTTTAAAATAATTAATTAATTTTGATTGATGTAAAATTTGATTATTTATTTTAATATTGGTTAATTTAATATCATCTTCATTAATATAATTTTCGTAGAACGTTGTATAATTTGATGGCACTTCATCCTTTTCAATATTATTTAAAAAGACTCTTAGCTCATCATTGAATGCATTCTCTATTCCATCAATTTTAAATGAATTTTTTAGAGCATTCATTAATTGAAGTTTGCTTTCAATCTCTGTTGTAATTAGAATTCCTTGATAAATTAATGCTCTTGTTTCAATAGCAGAGAGTACTTTTGTAGACTCTTTAATATTTAGCAGTTGATTAATATTAAATTGAAACCTTTTATAAAGTTCAAATAATTCTTTTTCTGGATAGTTACCATCGTGTGTTGCTTTCTCAATGCTTGCAATTTTATCTACCTGCGTAAGCTCTATATCTTGAATGTTATCTAGTAAATTTGATGTTGATAGATATTTCCATATTTCTTTTGTAGTGGAATTCTTGGGCTCAAATTTAAAATTTGGATTTGTTCGATGTGATAAGTGAAAATCTAAAATCGTATTTTCTGATATTTCTGTTTCAGGTTCAATACTGTACCCCATTAAATAATTAATTTTCTTCTCATAAAACTTATCTTCAAATTGACTAAGTTCTTTTTTTAAATCTATAAGTAGTTGAGCTTCATCTCTTTTGTTGTTGTTAATTAAGCAATAAATATTAAATTTAGATAAATAAACATCCTCAATAGGATCTTTAATTCTAGAAAATATCTCACATGCCTTTTTAATGTTTGATTGAGAAAGATGATAATCAACTAAAAATTTAGTAAGTTTTGTGTTCTCATTTATTATTTGGTTGTTTAATAAATAATTTTCAATTAACTCATAATTTGAATTTTTAATAAGCCAGTTTGATTTTATTTCTAAAAATTGATTTTTAGAAATATTCAGTTCCGGATAGTATGCATTGGTCAAAAGTAAAATATCCAAAATTTCTGAAGCATCTTGTGACAGATTAAGCTTATCTATTCTCTTAAAAATATTTAAAATTTGATCCCCATTAGAATTAGACCACATATTAATGTCTAAACCATTTTCCTCGGGGTCATATAAGCCTACTAACTTTACTTCTTTTGAAATTAATGTTTGTGTCTCTTCTATACTTAGTTCACCAATATTTTGAGACTGCATTTCATAAATACTATTTTGTGGAGTGTTTTTATTTTCATTCTTCTCAGAATTGGAAGAATCACTAACTACGTTTTTTTCCTTTAAATTCCAAATATCAATGGGTTCTTGTGATTCTGCATTAAATCCTAAAATTAAAGAAAATAAAATAATTGATAAATATTTTCTATTTAACAATTTTAAGTTTCTCATTTGGAATAATCTTTTCGATATCTTTATTTGGAGATGGAAATTCAATTTTACCCAAAAGTGTTATGGCACCGATAATGATAATTAAAATTAAAAATATTTTAATCATTAGGCTTTTATTGCTACTGCCACTTGTATTTTTTGAAAATTGCATATATTCTTTATTAATTTCAAATTAAGACATATTTGTGTTTTTTCAATAAAGAAAACTTATGAATTCAAATAAAAACATCGTTTTTTTAGGAATGATGGGATCTGGAAAATCCTCAATAGGTAATTTAGTTTCAAAAAAACTTGGTATTCCATTTATTGATATTGATTACTTGATTGAAGAACATGCCGGCATGTCAATTTCAAAAATATTTAAAAATAATGGAGAGAGCTATTTTAGAAATCTAGAAGAAAAAATTACACTTAAGACTTTAAAAAATAAAAAAAGTGTTATTGCATTAGGAGGTGGTGGCTTTATTAATGATAAAATAAGAGAAGATGTTTTATCAAATCATTTTTCTTTTTGGCTTGATTTGGACGAATCAATTTTACTAAAAAGAATTAAAGATAGCAAAAAGAGACCACTAGCCTTCAAATCAACAGATACTGAAATCAAAGCAATTATTAAAAAAAGAATAAAAATATATTCTAAAGCGCAATTTAAGATAAACTGTAATAAACTTACAAAAACTGAAATACAAAAAAAAATTATAGAAATTTATGAGCTTAGTTAAATTACAAGTAAACATTGCTAATCAAAAATATCCTATATTTATTGGAAATAATATTTTGAATAAATTGAACAAGTTTTTAAAGAGTTCTTCCATTAACTTTAACCAGTGTCTTATTGTGGCAGATAAAAATGTCCCAAAAAAATTAATTAAAATAGTACTTAGTTCTTTGCCAAAAAGCTCTACAATAACTCATTATTTTAATGCTAGCGAAAAAAACAAAAACCAAAAAAGTTCAGACAAAATTATATCCCTTCTTTTGAAGAAAAATTTTAATAGAAATGACTGTTTGATCTCAATTGGAGGTGGCATAACTGGAGATGTTTCAGGTTTTGCAGCAAGCATCTATAAAAGAGGATTAAAATTTATCAACATACCCACAACTTTACTATCACAAGTAGATTCTTCAATTGGCGGTAAGACTGGTGTAAATACAAAGTATGGTAAAAATTTAATTGGTTCATTTTATCAACCAAGTTTAGTTATTTCAGATATTAGCTTTTTAAATTCTCTACCAAGGAGAGAGATCATATGCGGTTATGGTGAGGTTCTTAAACACGCACTTATTAATGATAAAAATTTTTTTTCATTCTTAAATAAAAATGGCTCTAAAATTTTAAACTTAAAAAGTTCATTTATTGAAAAAGCAATTTATAAAAGCTGTTTAATTAAAAAAAAAATAGTTGAGACTGATGAGAAAGAGCTGGGTATAAGAAAAATATTAAATTTAGGTCACACATTTGCTCATGCATATGAAGCAACGCTAGGTTATTCAAAAAAATTAAATCATGGTGAGGCTGTAATACTGGGTGTTAAAACGGCTGCAAAATTTAGTTTATTAAATAAAATTTTAAATATTAAGGATTTTGAATTAATTGAAAATCACCTCAAAGAATTAGACCTTCCAAGAAATATTAATAAATTTTTTTCCATAAAAGATTTAAGCAAAATTTTATTTTTTATGAAAAAAGACAAAAAAAATAATACAAAAAAAGTTAATTTGATTTTACTTAAAAAAATAGGAACCCCCATTTACAAACTTCAATTTGATGAAAAAACAATTACTGCTTTTCTTAAGAGTGAGTTAATTAAGTAATATTTGGATTGAGTGTATGTAATCTTTTAATTCAGAATCTAAAATACTATAAATTTTTTTAGTCGATTCTATTTTATTTAATTTAGCAAGCTCATCAGATTTGATGGTTAGTTTTAAATGAAACCTTCCTTCTTGGTTTTGTTTATGGTTTTTATGCAAAAAACTTTTGTCTTCTATTTTTAAATCCTCAATAATAATTTCTTTTTGAAGTTTATTTTTAACAATTGTAATTAATTCGTTTATAATCATAAATAATAATTTATTAATATATAGCATGAAAAATATATGTGATTGGAATAATTGTTCTGAAATTGGTGAATATAAAGCACCAATTGAAAAAGATAATAGTAAAAAATACCGATTACTTTGTTTGGCCCATGTTAAAGAATTTAATAAAAATTGGAATTACTTTAAAGGAATGGATGACGAGCAAGTGTTTGATTTCTTAAAGTCGGATATGACATGGCATAAGCCAACTCAAAGCTTTGGCTCTTCTGATAATTTTTTTAAAGTTTTATGGAATACCACTTTAAAAGATGAATTTGACAAGACTAAGCTTAGAGGTGAATACAATCACATGAATCAGTTTAAATTTGATGCAAATGATATTAAGGCTTTTAGTATTTTGGGTGTTTCTGTTGGATTAAAATGGGAACAAATACAGGGTAAATTCAAAACTCTTGTCAAAAAATTTCACCCTGATATTAATTTAGGAAATAAAGAATACGAAGAAAAACTTAAATTAATTACTTTAGCTTATACCCAGCTAAAAAACACTTATAGGGAAAAAATTGACACCTAATTTAAACATACAGCCAGACATCAAAATTTCCCTAAAACAATCTTTTGGAATTGATTCAGATATGCAAGTTGATGCTTTCTCCAAAAAAAGTGAGTATGTGCCAGAGATCGACAAAAATTATAAATTTGATAGAGATACCACGCTCGCCATCATATCTGGCTTCGCATTTAATAAGAGAGTTTTAGTTCAAGGTTACCACGGAACTGGTAAATCAACTCACATAGAGCAAATTGCTGCTAGATTAAATTGGCCCTGCATTAGAGTAAACTTAGATAGTCATGTAAGTAGAATTGATCTTATTGGAAAAGATGCAATTGTTGTAAAAGACGGAAAACAAATTACAGAATTTAAGGAAGGTATCTTGCCCTGGTCTATTCAAAATCCAGTTGCTCTTGTTTTTGATGAATATGATGCTGGAAGACCAGACGTAATGTTTGTTATTCAGAGAGTTTTAGAGGCGGAAGGTAACTTTACTCTTCTAGATAAAAATAAAGTTATTAAACAAAATAAATTTTTTAGACTATTTGCAACATCAAATACTGTAGGGTTAGGTGATACTACTGGCCTGTATCATGGAACTCAACAAATAAACCAAGGCCAAATGGATAGGTGGAATATTGTTACATCATTAAACTATCTAAGTCTTGATAGAGAAATGGAAATAGTTTTAGCAAAAAATAAGAATTTAAATAATCCTAAAGGTAAAGAAGAAGTATCTAATATGATCAAAGTCGCATCATTAACGAGAAAAGGTTTTATAGCAGGAGATATATCTACTGTTATGAGCCCAAGAACTGTATTGCATTGGGCAGAAAACACTGAAATCTTTAAGGATACTGGTTATGCTTTTAGAGTTACTTTCTTAAACAAATGCGATGATATTGAAAAAATTACTATAGCCGAATATTATCAAAGATGTTTTGGAGACGAATTACCAGAGTCGATGGTAAATATTCAGATTTAAATGAGCACCAAAGAAAGTAATTTTAAAGAACAATTTAAAAAAGCTTTAATTTCAACTGCAAAAGTAATTTCAGAAGATTATAAGTTGGATGTTAAAAAACTTGATAAAGACTTAAGTGCTAAAAAAATAGATTTTTTTGATGTAACTAATTTATCTAATAAAAATGATTTTATTAGATTAAGAGCAGAAACCGACTCAGGGGCTTTAAAAAAAAAATTCTCAAATAAAGAAATTTTTAATAAAAACTTACCCAATAACCCTTCCTGTAAATCGTTATACAATATTACAGAAAAGATTAGATATGAAGTTTTGGGTGGTAAAATGCTCAAGGGAGTTGGAAAAAACTTAAACGAAAATTATAACCAAAAAATTAGCTCTCTTCGTAAAGATCAATTAAAAAGTAAAGAAGATGTGTCCGTGACTGAAGCATTCGAACTTTACATGTTAAAAAAATTTTTTAACTTAAAGCTAAATTCTACGTCTTCAAAAATGTTAAGCTTTTGGGAAAAAGATTTTTCCTCATCTATCGATAAGCATATTGATTTTTTGAGTAACAATTTAGAGGATCAAAACAATTATAGTTTAAAATTTTCAGAAATTCTTGAGAGTATGGATGTTTTCATTTCAAATAACGAAGAAAACAATGAGAACGAGGATGAAAAAGATAATGACCAAGATAATAAATCAGAAAATAGTGATGATAGTCAATCAGATGAAAGAGAAGAAGAAAATAAACAAGATGAATCTCAAGCTAGTCTTGATGCAGGCTTTGATCTTAGCGACCAACAAATGAATGAGCAGTTAGAAGATTCGGATTCTTTAAAAGAAAGTACAGAAAGTGTATTACAAAAAATAAATATTAATAATATTGATCAAGAATATCAAATTTTTACTAGCGAGTTCGATGAAATAGCAAAGGCTGAAATTTTGGAAGATATAAAAGAAACACAGAAGTTAAGAAAAAACTTAGATCAACAACTAATTGGGTTTCAAGATCTTATAACCAAACTTGCTAATAAATTGCAAAGACAACTTCTTGCTAAACAAAATCGAGCTTGGGAGTTTGACTTAGAAGAGGGTTTATTAGATAGCTCAAAGTTGACAAGAATTATTATGGACCCCTATAACTCTTTATCTTTTATGAAAGAAAAAGATCTTGATTTTAAAGATACTATAGTAACTCTATTAATTGATAATTCAGGTTCAATGCGTGGTCGACCTATTACAATTGCAGCACTTTGTGCCGATATATTATCAAGAACTTTGGAGAGATGTTCTGTTAAAGTTGAGGTATTAGGCTTTACTACAAAAAATTGGAAAGGTGGAAAAAGTAGAGAGTCTTGGACTAAAAAAAACAAACCAAAGAATCCTGGAAGACTTAATGATCTAAGACACATAATTTATAAAGGAGCCGATACTCAATGGAGACAGGCCAAAAATAACATAGGCTTAATGCTTAAAGAAGGACTGTTAAAAGAAAATATAGACGGCGAAGCTATATCTTGGGCTTACAATAGGATAAAAAAAAGAAAAGAAGAAAGAAAAATTCTAATGGTAATTTCAGATGGTGCGCCTGTAGACGATTCAACTTTATCTGTTAATTCAGGAGATATTTTAGAAAAACATCTAAAAAAAATGGTTAAATTTATAGAAAATAAGAATGACGTTGAAATCCTTGCGATTGGAATTGGTCATGATGTATCCAGATACTATAACAAAGCAATTAAGATAACGGATGTTAATGAACTTGGCGATGTTATGATTGCACAATTAAGCGGTTTATTTGAAACTAAAAATAAATTACATTAAAGCTTCAAAAGATCTTTATTTCTCCACTTAATATCAACCTCTGCTCCAGTTCTTGTTTCAGAGTTCTTACATAGAATACTTGCATAATTTTTTTCGAGTAAAATTTTACCTATAAACACTCCTAGACCTAGTCCTGTATTTGATTTTATAGAAGATTTATTAGATTTTAGGTATGGCTCACCAATTTGGCTCAGTACATCTTTGGGGTATCCTTCTCCATCATCTTCAATTATTATTTCTGTAAACTCACTATCACTTTTAATTGTTATAAAAATCTTGTTTCTTGTAAATTTATTTGCATTACCTATAAAATTTCTTAAACCATAAATAATCTCAATAGACTTGTTAATATTAAATGGATTCGAATTTTGATCATAATTAATAACAAATTCTTTTTTAGTTATT